>JAEZBP010000829.1 GCA_023427125.1 Pseudomonadota bacterium
CCGGCGTGCTCGTGGCCACGGCCATGCGAGCGCGACTGCGATGGGGACGGCGACTGCGATGGGGATGGCGACTGCGATGGGGATGGCGACTGCGATGGGGAGATGTAGTTGTCGCCAACGGGGAGAAGTCGTTGACGTCCGGCAGTGCGCCGCTTCAGGGGACGGCGGAGGACGGTGCCGCCGAAGCGGTCTTAAGGTCGTGGCCATCCTCGGAGGCGTCGTCGAGCGGCTCGGAGCAGGCTCGCGCGACCAAGTCCCCGAGATCTCTCGGCTTCTCGGTGGCCTGCCCCCCCCAAAGCCGAGACCGAGCGGCCCGGAGCAGGCTCGCGCGACCGAATCTCCGAGAGCTCTCGGCTTTTCGGCGGCCCGACCATCCTAAAGGCCGAGGCCGAGCGGCTCCGAGCATGGTCGCGCGACCGATTTTCCGAGAGCTCTCGGCTTTTTCGGTGGCCTGCCCACCCCAGAGCCGAGACCGAGCGGCTCGGAGCAGGCTCGCGCGACCGATTTTCTGAGAGCTCTCGGCGTTTCGGCGGCCCGACCCTCCTAAAGGCCGAGGGCGAGCAGCTCCGAGCATGGTCGCGCGACCGATTTCTGAGAGCTCTCGGCTTTTCGGCGGCCCGACCCTCCTAAAGGCCGAGGGCGAGCAGCTCCGAGCATGGTCGCGCGACCGATCTTCCGAGAGCTCTCGGCTTTTCGATGCTCGCACCACCCTCCGGGCCGCAGCGGCTCATCTCTCGCGCGCATCGCCCACGGGACCAACCCGAGGGGCCTCGGCCCGGATGAGACCCGGCCGGGCCCGCCCTGTTACGCGTAGCGGGTCACAGCGAGAGCGTGCCGGTGTTCCCGGCGCGGCTCGGCGCGGTCTCGCTCACGACGATCGCCGTCGCGGCGGCGGCGCCCGGGATGACGATCACGCCGCTCGCGTCGGTGGTGAAGTCCTGCGCGGCGCCGCCATCGATCGTCACCGACACCGGCGCGTTGCGGACCGGCAGCGGCGCGTTCGATTGGCCCTCCATGTCCAGCAGGCGGTAGCCGTCGGAGGGCACCGCGTACTGGACCGTCACGCGGAGATCGGCGCCGGCGGCCTCCGACGTCAACGCGAGCTGCGCTCCCTCGACCGTGAAGGGATCGCTGAAGAGGGTGTCGTAGCCGTTGCCCTCCACGCGGAAGCGGTAGCGGCCCAAGGGCAGGCCCGCGCGATCGGCGAGCGCGTCGAGGCCCGGCATGCCGAGCGGCGTCACGGCCTGGAGCTCCACCGTGTAGTAGTGCGTCCGCGGGGTGGTGCCGTCGGGGAGGATGGGATCGGGCGTGTGCGTGAGGACGAGATCACCGTCCTGCACCGGGCGGCCACTCCTCCGCGTGAGGATCTCCCAGGTGCCCGCCGAGACCTCGCGCTCGATGAACACGCGCGGCGTGCCGTCGAAGGGATCCTCGCCGATCCACGTGAAGAAGACGCTCTCGAGGCGGCGCACCGTGGGCGCCGGCTGCGCGCTCGTCACCGGGCGGAGCATGCGCGTGAGGAGGTACGCCGGGAGCGGGGAGGGGATCTCGCCGGGCGTGCCGTCGAGGATGTCGGGCGGGAAGTCGTCGACGATGTTGGGCGTCACGGTGTGCGCGATGCCGCCCTCGTTGCCGTCCTCGCGCTCCGGGGTGACCGCGAGCGCCATCAGGCCCGCGAGCTGCTCCACGATGTACTCGCCCTCGAGCGGGCCCCAGAAGGTGATCGTCGGCTCGTAGCCACCCGTGAGCCAGTCCTCGGGCCGGAGCAGGTAGCCGCCGTGGTTCTGCGCGTAGCCGACGACGATGGTGCGCTCGGCCGGCATCGGCGAGAGCGTGCGCAGGTGCTCGGCCAGCGCCACCATCGGCTCGCCCGGGAGCGTCCCCACCATGTATTCGCCGAGCCGCAGCGCGGTGATGGTGGTCTGCGTCGTGTCGCAGATCGGCGGATCCTCGAACTCGACGTCGAGCGCCCGCTCGATCAGCCGCCCGACGATCTCGATCCGATTGCACCCGCTGTAGGTGTAGTCGAGGTCCTCGGTGCCCGGCATCGCGGCGCGGGGGATGAGCGAGGAGCGCTCCGCGTCGCAGAGAGCCGCGCCGAAGGGCGCGTTGAACTCGTCGATGGGCGAGACGAGCTCGCCGTCGTCGCCGTACACGATCCCGTCGGCGCGCCGGTCGAGGTTCCACTCGGCGTACTCGAGCGCGCCGTCTCGGATGTTGAAGGTCCGGTAGTCGGGGCCGAGCGGGATGGTCCGCGAGAGCATCTCGATCTCGAGCTCGGTCTGCATGGCCGTCGCCGCGCTCGTCCACGCGGCCATGATGGCGTCCCGCGCGTAGTGGCCGACCGTCTCGGACTTGGCGAAGTCGGTGCAGACGATCGCGCCCGCGCAGTCGATCGATCCGCGCCCCGCCGGGGAGACGTCGCCGCCCGCGCCCTGCAGGTGCATCACGACCACCTCCGAGTCGAACTGCTCCTCGAGCACCCGCTCGACGCCGCCGATCGAGTCGGTCGAGATGATCGCGTTGTCGGCCCCGTGCAGCGTGCCGTGCATGCCGAAGACCGGCACGAGCGCGATGGGGCTGCCGTCCGCGTCGTCGTCCACACGGATCACGAAGAGGTGGTGGTCGTCCTCGCGCCTGCCGTAGAGCTCGTCGTTCTGCTCGCGGCGATCGCGGTTCACCCGATCGTCCATGTCGAACGCGCCGTCGTACGCGAAGCCGATGCGCGCGGGGCGGCGCGCGTCGAGCGCGGCGCGCGCCACCTGCGCCATCTGCATGATGATCGGCCGGTAGACGCTCGAGCGGAAGCGCCCGAAGCCGACCGCCAGCGCGGAGTGGCCGGAGTAGTTGCCGAAGCTCGAGTGGCTGTGGCTGGTGGCGACGATGACCTTGCCCGAGAACTCCGGACCGAGCTCCGCCTCGAGGTCGTTCACGAAGCCGTGGTAGCTGGTCGCGAGGTCGAGCTTGATGAGGAGCACCGTCTCGCCGCCCGCGCTGAGGGCGAGGCCGCGGACGCGAGGGATGGTCTCGATGCCGACCGAGGGCGAGAACGAACCGCCGAGGTACGAGCGGCGCTCGTCGCGATCGTCGTGGATGATGCCGTCGCCCCCGAAGCCCGCCGCGCGCGAGGTGTAGGCGGCGAGGCTCGCGCCGATCGGGAGGTCGAGCAGCGCCTCCGCGGCGCCGGCGGTGAGCTCGCCCGCGCTCACGCTGCCGCCCGCGCCGCCCGGCGGGGGCGCCGCGGCGGGCCCGGCGGGACGGTGCGCAACTGGCGGACGGTGACGACCCTGGCGGCGATGGCCGACGAGACCGCCGGCTGAGCACCCCGGCGTCCGGATGCGGACGGTGCGGGGTGATGACACCGTGTCCCGACGAACGTGACCGGTGTGCCGGTCGACCGACGGACGTCGAGGAGGCGGAAGCGTGCGAGCACTCACCTGGCAGGGACGCGAGGACGTGCGCGTGGAGGACGTGCCGGACCCGCGGCTGCTCCAGCCGACGGACGCGATCATCCGCGTGACGTCGACCGCGATCTGCGGGTCCGACCTGCACCTCTACTCGGTGCTCGGTGCCTACCTACGCCCGGGCGACGTGCTCGGGCACGAGGCGATGGGGGTCGTCGAGGAGGTCGGGGAGGTCGCGGGGCGTCGGCTCTCCGTGGGTGACCGGGTGGTCGTCCCGTTCGGCATCGCGTGCGGCACGTGCCAGATGTGCGCCATCGGGCTGCAGAGCCAGTGCGAGACGACCCAGGTGCGCTCCACCGGCAAGGGTGCCGCGCTGTTCGGCTACACCTCCCTGTACGGCAGCGTCCCGGGCGGGCAGGCGCAGTACCTGCGGGTGCCGCAGGCGCAGTACGGCCCGCTCGTCGTCCCCGACGACGGCCGGCCCGACGAGACCTACCTCTACCTCTCCGACGTGCTGCCGACGGCGTGGCAGGCCGTCGAGTACGCCGACGTGCCGCCGGGCGGCACGGTCGCCGTCGTCGGGCTCGGGCCCATCGGGCAGATGGCCGCCCGGATCGCGCGGCACCGCGGGGCCGCACGGGTCATCGGCATCGACCGGGTCGGCGAGCGGCTGCGCATGGCGGCCCGCCACGGCGTCGAGCCGTTCGACACCTCCGGCGTGGACGACGTCGTCGCGGCCGTCCTCGAGCTCACCGGCGGGCGCGGTGCGGACGCCGTCGTCGAGGCCGTCGGCATGGAGGCTCACGGGTCACCGGTGGCGGCCGTCGGCCAGCGGGCCGCGGCGCTGCTGCCCGACGCGCTCGCACGGCCCCTCATCGAGAACGTCGCCGTCGACCGCCTGGCCG
>JAEZBP010000365.1 GCA_023427125.1 Pseudomonadota bacterium
CACCAACGTGGCGGGCGCGGGGGTGGTGATCGCGGCGGGCGGCGGTGCGCCGGTCGTGATGGTGCCGGTCGACGGCGGCGCCGCCGACAAGCCCGCCGTGCCCGAGAGCGCGAGCGGTGCGGCGAGCGCGGCTCAGGCGGCGGCCGACGCCTGGAGCAGCTGGGACGGCGCGGTGTCCGACGCGACGAGCGCGCGCGACGAGCTGCGCCGCACGATGGATCCGGATCGCGCGACCGAGTACGCGGCGCCGGCCCAGGGCGCAGGCGCCAAGGGCGTCTTGGTCGACTCGAACAAGCAGGGTGAGAGGTCCGACGGTGGGGCCGGGGGGCTCGTCCTGCACGGCGAGAAGAGCGTCCTCATCGGTACGCCGGGGACGGGCGCGATCCGCGCGGCCGAGACGCTGACCATCTCGACGAGGACCCTGGCGTCGATCGCGCACGAGGACAGCGAGCTCGTCGCGGGCCGCCACCTCTCCGCCACGGTCGCGGAGAACGCGAGCGTGATGGCCGGCAAGCGCGTCGACGTGGTCGCGCACGCCGACGTCTTGCACCTCGCCTCGCGCACCGGCGAAGGAGTGGAGATCGAGGGCAAGGCGCTCTTCGTCGGCGAGATCACCCCGAGCGATCCGCAGGTGATCACCGACAACGTCTTCGTCCGTGCGAAGAAGCACGTGAGCATCGGGACCGACAAGGATCCCGATCGCGCGGAGAGCGCCGATGGCGTCCACGTCGCGACCCACGACGTGATCGTCGCCAAGTCGGACGCGACGGTGACCGTCGAGGCGGCAGACACCATCACGCTGAAGATCGCCGACAAGGAGATCCAGCTCGTCGTCGACAAGGGCGGCACCATCCAGATCAAGACGAAGGACGCCATCGTCGCGCTCGGCGACAGCAACGGCGTCGGGCTGAGCCACCGCAACAAGGAGCTCGTCCGCGCGAAGTCCGACAAGGTCACGGTCGGCACCGGCCCGAGCGACAAGCTCGAGATCGCCAGCGGGTCGGTGGCGCTCAAGGGCGGCTCGATCAAGATCGGCTGAGGCCATGTCACCCATCGAGACCGCAGCCTGGAGGGCGCTGGCGGCGCACCGAGACGAGCTCCGAGGGCGTGAGCTGCGGGCGCTCTTCTCGGAGGACCCCGAGCGGGCCGAGCGGATGCGCTTGGTGCTCGACGATCTCTACGTCGACTACTCCAAGAACCGGATCGTCGATCGCACCCTCGCGCTCCTGCTCGAGCTCGCCGAGGAGCGCGACGTCGCCGGCTGGACCGCGCGGATGTTCGCGGGCGAGCCGATCAACGTGACGGAGGGGCGCGCGGTGCTCCACGTCGCGCTGCGCAACCGCTCGGAGCGGCCGATGTGCGTGGACGGCGCCGACGTGATGCCCCTGGTTCGCGCGGTGCTCACGAAGATGCGCGCGTTCTCGGAGCGGCTGCGCAGCGGCGCGCACGTCGGCTTCACCGGCGAGACGATCACCGACGTCGTGAACATCGGCATCGGCGGCAGCGACCTCGGCCCGCTGATGGTCTGCGAGGCGCTGCGCCCGTACTGGAAGGAGGGGCTGCGCGCGCACTTCGTCTCGAACGTCGACGGCGCGCACCTCGCCGAGACGCTGCGGGACCTCGACCCCGCCCGGACGCTCTTCATCGTCGCGTCGAAGACGTTCACGACCCAGGAGACGCTGACCAACGCACGCTCCGCGCGAGCCTGGCTCGTCGACCGGCTCGGCAGCGAGGACGCCGTCGCCAAGCACTTCGTCGCGGTCTCGACCAACCACCGCGCGGTGGCGGAGTTCGGCATCGATCCGGCGAACGTCTTCGAATTCTGGGACTGGGTCGGCGGGCGCTACTCGCTCTGGTCGGCGATCGGCCTGCCGATCGCGTGCGTGGTCGGCATGGACCGCTTCGAGGAGCTCCTCGAGGGCGCGCACCGCATGGACGAGCACTTCCGCACCGCGAAGCTGGCCGAGAACATCCCGGTCGTGCTCGCGCTGCTCGGCGTCTGGTACGCGAGCTTCCTCGGCGCCTGCTCGTTCGCGCTCCTCCCGTACGATCAGCGCCTCCACCGCATGCCGGCCTGGCTCCAGCAGGGCGACATGGAGAGCAACGGGAAGCGCACCCGGCGGGACGGCGCGGTCATCGACGGCTACACGACGGGCCCCATCGTCTGGGGAGAGCCCGGCACCAACGGACAGCACGCGTTCTTTCAGCTGCTCCATCAGGGGACGCGCCTCGTCCCGGCGGACTTCCTCGCCGCGATCCACGGCGACGACGGGCTCGGTGACCATCACGCGAAGCTGCTCGCCAACCTGCTCGCCCAGACCGAGGCGCTGATGGTCGGCAAGACCGAGGCGGAGGCCCGCGCGGAGCTCACGCGCGCGGGCATGGACGAGGCGCGGATCGCGGCGCTCCTGCCGCACAAGGTCTTCCCGGGCAACCGCCCCTCGACGACGATCCTCTTCGACCGTCTCGATCCGCGCACGCTCGGCTCGCTCCTCGCGCTCTACGAGCACCGCATCTTCGTGCAGGGCGTGATCTGGGGCGTGAACAGCTTCGATCAGTGGGGCGTCGAGCTCGGCAAGCAGCTCGCCGCGCGCATCCTGCCCGAGCTCTCGCCGGGCGCGCCGATCGGCGAGCACGACGCCTCCACGCGGGCGCTGATCGAGCGCGTGCGCTCCCGCTGACGCCCCATGAAGCCCTTGCAACGACGCGAAGGCGCAAAGAACCGAGCGCTCTCTGCCCCTTCGCGTCTTCGCGAGAGACGCACTCGAGCGGGCCGGTGAGCTCCTCGCCTTCGATGCACCTCGGCCGCGACGGGCTCATCGTCGCCTGGTCCTCGCCGATCGGCCCCGCGGTTGCGCGCTTCGAGACCTGGGCGCGCGAGGCGCCGGTCTTCGCGCGGACCCTCGGCCACCCCGGCCTCGATCGGCCGGTGACCCCGCTCGTCTGGCGGGCGGCGGGGCACCTCGTCGTGATCTGGTGCGAGGAGGAGGGCGCGCTCGCCGCGACCGTCTCGATGGACGGGGTGAGAGCGTCGAAGCCGGTGCGGATCGCCCCCGGCGCCCGCGCCATCGCGATCGCCCCTGGCGAGGAGCGCGCCACGCTCTTCGCGGCCGACGAGGCGGGCATCGCGCGCGTCGAGCTCGACGTGCAGGGGACGCC
>JAEZBP010000858.1 GCA_023427125.1 Pseudomonadota bacterium
CGCTCCCGCTCCCGGTGAGCGCGCCCTTCCACTGCCAGCTGATGCGGCCGGCGGAGGCGAGGCTCGCGCCGCACCTGACCGAGATCGACTTCGCCGATCCGGCGCTGCCGGTGTACGTGAACGTGGACGCCGTCGCGGTGACCGGCGCCGAGGCCGCGCGCGACGCCCTCCGCCGCCAGGTCAGCCGGCCGGTGCGCTGGACCGAGTCGGTCGAGCGGATGGTGGCGGACGGCGTCCGCCTCTTCGTGGAGATCGGGCCCGGCAGCGCGCTCCGCGGGATGATCAAGCGGATCACCAGCGAGGCCGACGCCGTGAGCGTGCAGGGCCCCGCCGACTTCGAGGCCGCCCGCGCGGCCATCCGGAGCGTAGGGAAGTGACGATGGGCCGACACCGGCCGAGCGTCGTGGTACCGCCTTCGCCCGCTGGTGTCGGCACGCCGTCACGCCGCGGAGCGACTCATGTAACCGCCAAGATGCGGGCCGACTGACCGGTCCGCTCGGCTCCGCTCTCCGCCACCTATGGCGAGGGAGCCAAAGGAAAGACCATGGATCTCGTAGAGAAGCTCGTGTGGGTTGCCCCGGGGGCGGGAGTGTTGGCGCTGATCTTCGCGTTCTGGCGCTCGTCTTGGATCTCGAAGCAGCCGGCCGGCGATGAGGTGATGACCACCATCGCCGCCCGCATCAAGGAAGGCGCGATGGCCTTCCTCGCGGCCGAGTACCGCTACCTCGCGATCTTCGTCGTGATCGTGGCCGGCGCGCTCGTCGCGTCGACCCTCGGGAGCGAACAGCCCGGCGCGTGGTGGATCGCGGTCGCGTTCGTCGCCGGCGCGAGCGCCTCGGCGCTCGCCGGGTACTTCGGCATGCGCGTCGCGACGACCGCCAACGTGCGGACCACGTTCGCAGCGAGGACGGGCCTGCCCCAGGCGCTCGCCGTCGCGTTCTCGGGCGGCAGCGTCATGGGCATGTCGGTCGTCGGGCTGGGCCTCATCGGGCTCGGCGGCCTCTGGCTCCTGTTCGACAACGCGATCTTCGTCGAGGGCGCCGACTTCAGTCGCTGGGGGACGATCATCAGCGTCATCACCGGCTTCTCGATGGGCGCCTCGTCGATCGCGCTCTTCGCGCGCGTCGGCGGCGGCATCTACACGAAGGCCGCCGACGTCGGCGCCGATCTCGTCGGCAAGGTCGAGGCCGGGCTCCCGGAGGACGACCCCCGCAACCCGGCGGTCATCGCGGACAACGTAGGCGACAACGTCGGCGACGTCGCGGGCATGGGCGCCGACCTCTTCGAGAGCTACGTCGGCGCGATCGTCGGCGCGATGGTGCTCGCGCTCGGCTTCAGCGCCGTCCACGGCGGCCACATCGGGCCGGTGCTCCTGCCGCTGGTCATCGCGGGCGTCGGCATCCTCTGCTCGATCGTGGGCACGTTCTTCGTGCGCACGAAGGAGGGCGGCAACCCGCAGATCGCGCTCGACACCGGCAGCTTCGGCGCGGCGGGCGTGATGGCGGCGGCGACGTTCGGCCTCTCCTATCTGATGTGGCCGAGCGGCACGGGGACCGCCATCGTCGGCGTGACCGGCGATCGCGTCACCTGGCTCGACGTCGGCATCGCGACGGTGATCGGCCTCGGGGTCGGCGTCGCGATCGGGCTCATCACCTCGTACTACTGCTCGCTCGGCAAGGGCCCGGTCAACAGCATCGCCGAGCAGTCGAAGACGGGCTACGCGACGAACATCATCGCCGGGCTCGGGCTCGGGATGCAGTCGACGGCCATCCCGATCATCCTCATCGCGTTCGGCGTGGTGGGTGCCGCGTACTTCGCCGGGCTCTACGGCGTGGCGATCGCGGCGCTCGGCATGCTGAGCACCACGGGGATCCAGCTGGCGGTCGACGCCTACGGCCCCATCGCCGACAACGCGGGCGGCATCGCCGAGATGAGCCACCAGCCGGCCGAGGTCCGCGAGCGCACCGACAAGCTCGACGCGGTCGGCAACACCACCGCGGCGATCGGCAAGGGCTTCGCGATCGGCTCGGCGGCGATGACCGCGCTCGCGCTCTTCGCCGCGTTCACGCAGCAGGCGGGCATCTCCGCGATCGACATCAGCAAGCCGACGGTGATGGCGGGCATCTTCATGGGCGGGATGCTGCCGTTCCTGTTCTCCTCGATGGCGATGAACGCCGTCGGCGAGGCGGCGATGGACATGATCGAGGAGGTCCGCCGTCAGTTCCGCGAGATCCCCGGGCTCCTCGAGGGCAAGGCGGCGCCGGACACCGCGCGCTGCGTCGACATCTCCACGCGCGCCGCGCTGCGACGGATGGTCCTCCCCGGCGCGATGGCCATCGTGACGCCGGTCATCGTCGGCTTCGGCCTCGGCGCCGAGGCGCTCGGCGGCCTGCTCGCGGGCGTGACCGTCTCGGGCGTCCTCCTCGCGATCTTCATGTCGAACGCCGGCGGCGCCTGGGACAACGCGAAGAAGTCCTTCGAGGGCGGAGGCTTCAAGATGCGCGACGGCAGCGTGCACCCGAAGGGCAGCGAGGCGCACAACGCGGCGGTCGTCGGCGACACCGTAGGCGATCCCTTCAAGGACACGGCGGGCCCCTCGCTGAACATCCTCGTGAAGCTCATGAGCGTGGTCGCGCTCGTGATCGCGCCCCTCCTCGCGTCGCTGGCCGCGGGCTGACCGAGCCTCGTCGAGGAAGCAC
>JAEZBP010000882.1 GCA_023427125.1 Pseudomonadota bacterium
CGACCGGCCGGCCGAGGCACTGCTCCGGCGCGAGATAGCCGAACTTCCCCTGGATGGTCCCGGAGCGCTCGAAGACGCGATCGGTGCGCGCGTGCGCCACGCCGAAGTCGAGCAGCTTCACCGTTCCGTCGAACGCGATCATCACGTTCTGCGGGCTGACGTCGCGGTGCACGACCTCGAGCGGCCGCCCGCTCGCGTCCCTCGCGTGGTGCGCGGAGTGGAGCGCGTCGGCGACCCGCGCGGCAATCTTCACGATCACCGGGATCGGCGGGCGCGCGCCGGTGAGCGCCGAGCGCCGCTGGAGCTCGCGCCAAGTGACGCCGTGCACGTGCTCCATCGCGATGAAGCAGCGGCCCTCCTCGATGCCGCACTCGTAGACGTGGCAGATGTTCGGGTGCTGGAGGCGGAGCGCGACGTGGCTCTCCTGCAGGAACATCGTGTGGAGCTCGGGCTGCTTCTCGAGCTCGAGCCGCATGACCTTGACCACGAGCTGGCGCGAGCCGAGCGCCACGAAGCGCTCGCGGGCGAGATAGATCTCGGCCATGCCCCCGACGGCCATGCGCCCGAGCAGCTCGTAGCGCCCGAGCCGCGCGATCGCCTTGAGCTCGGACGGCGGCGCCGCCTCGCTCGCGAGCTCGCGCTCGTCGAGCACGATCTCGAGCGGCTCGATGTCGAGCACCTCCGTCTTGGTCACCGAAGGCGTCTCTTCGTCCCTCACGCTTCCCCCCGCGTCGGCTTCGAGCTGCGCACGACTTGGACACCGGATCGACCTCCGCCAACTCCGCGCGCGGTGCCAGGGCTCTCGCGGTCCCGGCGGATTGACCCTCGGGTTGGGGCGGATAAGATGCGCCCGCATTCATGTCGACCCCCCGCGAGGACCCTCTGCTCGGGCTGCGCCGCGTGATCCGCGACGATGGATCGGCGGACGCGGAGACCGATCCCTTCCTGCCGGACGCGACGCTGCTCTCGATGTACCGCGAGCTCCTGCGCATCCGCCGGCTCGACGAGCGGATGCTCGGCAAGCAGCGGCAGGGCAAGGTCGGCTTCTTCGGCACGATCACCGGCCAGGAGGCCACGCCGATCGCGACCGCCTTCGCGCTCGAGGATCGCGACTGGGTGTTCCCCGCCCTGCGCGAGTCCGCGATCATGCTCTGCCGCGGCTTCCCGCTCGCGACGTGGCTCGCGCAGGCGTACGGCAACGAGCGCGACGTGCTCAAGGGCCGGCAGATGCCGAGCCACATGTCGGGCAAGAGCGTGAACCAGGTCGCGTGGTCCTCGTGCATCGGCCCGCAGATCCCGCAGGCGGTCGGCGCGGCCTACGCGGCGCGGCTGCGCGGCGACGACACGATCGCGGTCGGCTTCATGGGCGACGGCGCGACCAGCCAGCCGGACTTCCACGCCGCGATGACCTTCGCCGCGCGCTGGAAGGCGCCCGCCGTGCTCATCTGCCAGAACAACCACTGGTCGATCAGCGTGCCGACGAGGAAGCAGACCGCCTCTCCGACGATCGCGGTGAAGGCCAAGGCCTACGGCATCCCGGGGCTGCGCGTCGACGGCAACGACGTCCTCGCGGTCTACGCCGGGGTCAAGGAGACGGCCGATCGCGCGCGCTCGGGAGGCGGCCCAAGCTTCGTCGAGTGCGTGACCTACCGGATGGGGCCGCACAGCTCGAGCGACGATCCGACGCGCTATCGCTCGGACGACGAGGTCGCCTCGTGGGCGAAGAAGGACCCGCTCGATCGCTTCGAGCGCTACCTCCGGCGCGCCGAGCTGCTCGACGACGCCGGGCGCGACGCGATGATCGCCGAGCTCGAAGCCGAGATCACGGCCGCCATCGACGAGGTCGAGGAGCTCGGCCCGCCGCCGCGCGCGAGCCTCTTCGACGACGTGTACGCCAGCGAGCCGCCGCACCTCTCGGAGCAGCGGCGCGAGTCGCTGGCCCTGCCCGACGCGCCGCGCGGGCATTGATCGGCGTCGCGCGAGCGCGCCCCAGAAAAGAACCACACTTACCGCCGCGATCGATCGGCTTTACGACTCACTCGAGAGGGAGCAGGGGAGAAGCACATGGCAACGAAGAGCTACGAAGCGATCGTCATCGGCGCCGGTCCCGGCGGATACCCGGCGGCCATCCGGCTGGGCCAGCAGGGCGTCAAGACCCTGGTGATCGAGAAGGAGTACATGGGCGGCGTCTGCCTCAACTGGGGCTGCATTCCGTCGAAGGCGCTGATCGCCGCGGCGAACACGTACTCGCAGCTCAAGGGCCTCGAGGAGATGGGCATCAAGGTCGACGGCGCGTCCCTCGACGTCGGCAAGCTGCAGGACTGGAAGGCCGGCATCGTCAAGAAGCTCACCAGCGGCGTGGGCAGCCTGGTCAAGAGTAACGGCGCCGACACCGTGATGGGGACCGCGCGCATCGCCGGCCCGAAGACCGTCGAGGTCACGAAGAGCGACGGCACCAAGGAGACCTTCGAGGCGACGAAGGGCATCGTCATCGCCACCGGCGCGCGGATCATCCAGATCCCCGGGATGGAGATCGACGGTCAGACCATCATCAGCGCGCGCGAGGCGGTGAGCCTGCGCGAGGCCAAGGGCACCATGGTCGTCGTCGGCGGCGGCGTGATCGGCATGGAGCTCGGGATGGTCTACCAGAAGCTCGGCATGCAGGTGATCGTCGTCGAGCTGCTGCCGCAGATCCTCACCGGCGTCGACGCCGACATGGTCAAGGTCGTCGAGCGCGCGTTCAAGAAGACCGGCGGCGAGATCCTCACCGAGACCAAGGTCGAGAAGATCGAGAAGAAGAGTGGGAAGGCGCACGTCGTCATCGCCAGCAAGGACGGCAAGACGCGCAACGTCGAGGCCGACAAGGTCCTGATGGCGATCGGCTTCAAGCCCAACAGCGGCGAGCTGGGGCTCGAGAAGGTCGGCGTGAAGCTCGACCCGCGCGGCCACGTGATGGTCAACGAGAAGCTCGAGACCAGCGTGAAGGGCATCTACGCCATCGGCGACGTCATCGGCGCGCCCTACCTCGCGCACAAGGCGACCAAGGAGGGCGAGATCGTCGCCGAGGTGATCGCGGGCCACAAGGCGGCGGTCGACTGGCGCGCGATGCCCTCGGCCATCTTCACCGAGCCGGAGATCGCGACGGTCGGCCTGAGCGAGACCGAGGCGAAGAAGCAGAACCGCAAGGTGAAGATCGGCAAGTTCCCCTTCAGCGTGAGCGGCCGCGCGATGGCGGTGCGCCACACCGACGGCTTCATCAAGACCATCGTCGACGCGGAGACCCACGAGGTCCTCGGCGTCGGCATCGTCGGCCCCGAGGCCAGCGATCTGATCAGCGAGGCCTCGCTGGCGATCGAGATGTGCGCGTTCGCCGAGGACGTCCACCTCACCATCCACCCCCACCCCACCCTGGGCGAGGCGATGATGGAGAGCTTCAAGCACGCGCTCGGCGAGGCCGTGCACATCATGAATCGCTGAGGGCTGAGATGGCGCGGACGATCACCGTGCATCGGCTCGGGCGTGTCGACTACGCCGAGGCGCACGCGCTGCAGGAGCGCCTGCAGCGCGCGCGCATCCGGGGCGCGGTGGGCGACACCCTGCTCCTGCTCGAGCACCCGCCGGTGATCACCCTCGGCCGCGGCGCCAAGGAGGCCAACCTCCTCCTGTCACGCGAGCACCTCGAGGCCCGCGGCTTCACCGTCCACGAGATCGGCCGCGGCGGCGACGTCACTTACCACGGCCCCGGCCAGATCGTCGGCTACCCGATCCTCGACCTGAGCCCGGACCGCAAAGACGTCCGCCGCTACGTGAAGGACCTCGAGGAGCTGATGATCCGCCTGGCCGGCAGCTACGGCCTCACGGCCGGTCGCGTCGACAAGCTCAACGGCACCTGGATCGAGGACCGCAAGATCGGCGCGGTGGGCGTGCGCATCAGCCGCTGGGTCACCATGCACGGCTTCGCGTTCAACGTGAGCACCGACCTGAGCCACTTCGGCGTCATCGTCCCCTGCGGCATCGTCGGCCGGGGCGTGACCAGCCTCGAGCGCGAGCTCGGCAGGGAGGTCGCGGTCGACGAGGCGCTCGACCACCTCGAGGCGCACGCCGCCGACATCTTCGACGCCGAGCTCATCCGCGCCACCGAGGCCCCGCTCACCGGCGTCGACGAGAGCGCGTACGAGCCCGATCCCTGGCGCGACGCCCGCGCCTGACCGCGCGCCCCCTCTGCGCTCGGCTATCCTGTGCGTGTGCTCGCCGCTCGGATGACCTGGACCGCGCTGTGTGCGGCCGCCCTCGCGGCGTGCGGCGCCGCTCCCCAGCACCGCGGGGACGCGCCCCCTGCCGAGCCGGCGGCGGTGGCGCCGACTCCGGTCGAGGTCGAGCCCGCCGAGGCCGCGACGAGCGAGACCGAGCCCGATCGGGAGGGGCAGCAGCCGGCCCTGCCGTGCGAGCAGCTCGACGGCGCGCGCTGCGACCGCACGCGCTGCGTCCCGACGCGCGAGGGATCGTGTCGAGCTCCGGCCGACGAGTGCGAGCTGGTGGCACCGGACCCGACGTGGCACGGCGAGCCGCTCTTCTCGCAGGGCGATCCTTGCCAGCGCGTCCGGGGAGAGTGCGCGTATGACGTGCGGACGCGCAGATGCACGTCGTTCGCCGCGCGGCTCGAGTGCCCGGTGTCGCTCGACGCGGCCCAGGCGGCGTCGGTGTACTGCAACCACTCGAGCCAGCCGCCGCTCCAGTGTGCCTACCCGAGCGCGGACTGCGCGTGCGGCAGGCCCGCCCGCTGCTCCGGGATGCCGCCTCCGCCCCCCGACGATCCACCCCCCGCCGTGTTCCGCTGCGTGCCCCACGTCGACGCGAACGGCTGCCCGCAGAGCATCCGGGAGGGCACCCGCTGCCGGCGAGACGGCCTGGTCTGTCAGGGCTGCGCGGTGTCCTACGAGTGCCAGCGCGGCCGCTGGAGAGCCCACCGCCACGGCCCCCCGCCGTGATCCCGCGCGCCTCGAGCGCGCACCTCCTTCTTCGACGCCGCGCTGGATCGCGCGACGCCCGCGGCGGCGCTCACCCGACCCACGTGGGTCGCCTCCCGCAGCGCCAGCCGCATCGCCTCGCGACCCACTCCATCGAATCGCGGGTCGCCGCGATCCGCGGAGGTCGCCGCATACGTCGCCAGCTCCTCGCGCACGCAGCGCGTTGGGCAGCGCCCCCTCCCGCAGCGCCAGCCGCGCCGACGCGAGCGAACCGTCCCACCAATACACTCTCGGTTACGGCTGCGGGCCGTCGCGTCGACGTCCGCGGCCACCGGCACCGGATCTTCGCCGGCGGGCGAGCCCGCGCTACGCGATGAGCTCGACGCGGCCGAAGGTGCGGGGCGCGCCGCCGTCGTCGGGATCGAAGATGGTGGCGGCGACGCCGAGCGCCTCGGCGCGGCGGTAGGCGCGCAACGACACGCGCGCGCTCTCGCCCGCGAACGACGGCTTGCGGAACGCGAGGTCGACGAAGTGGCAGAACGAGCGCTTGGCCTCGCCGAGCGCGCGCGCGCGGCGGAGCGCGGCCTCCTCGAGCAGGAGCGGGTAGACGAGCGAGTTGACGTGCTGGTTCGAGTCGGTGTGGCCGACGCCGAAGCGCGTGACGTTCGGATCGAGCGAGGCCTCCGGCTCGAGCCACTCGGCGTCGGGCGGGAGCGCGAGCAGGGTGTCGGGCGCGGTCCACGACCGCTCCTCGCCGGCGGCGATGCCCTCCGGCAGCGCGTCGACCTGCCGGCGCTCCTTCGAGCCGAAGGGGCGCGTGAGCACGTGCTCGGCGAGCACCGTGCCGAGCGCGATCGCCGGATCGGCGTCGGTCGGCGGCGGCCCGTGGGTGAAGCCGCGGCGGCCCGTGATGTCGACCCACATGTCCACGCGATAGCGGACGCGCTCGCTCGCGTCGGTGGTCTTCACGAACGCGAACGCGCCCTCGCACGACACCGGCCGCTGGACGCCGATCGGGCCGCCGTGGCTGTGCACGGTGAGGCGGCTCAGGATCGGCACGACGCCGTCGGCTGCGAAGATCGGCGCGACGGGGTGCTTGCGGATCACGTCGCGAAAGAGCGCCGCCCCGACCCCGTGGGTCATCGCCCGGCACGAGAGCCGCCCGTCCTGCGAGACGTCTTCGTAGCGGAGCACCAGATCGCCGCGCCCCCGCTGAGACGCGGGCACGTCGGGCCGTGGACGGACGAGAGGCTGCATGGGCGCGGGAAGATAGCAGCGCGCGCCTCCGAGGCAGGGCTATCCTCCCGAGCCGAGATGCGCGCGCCGCTGATCGCGCTCGCCTCGTTCGATGGGCTGCCGGTCTTCGATCATCCCGAGCGAGCCACGTCACGGAACAGATCAACCGCAAAGAGCGCAAAGGAGCACGGTGTTGCGCCTTGCCCGGCTCGACGTCCCCCGCGAGCGCGTCGGCGGCGCGCAGGGGGACGGCGATCGAGACGCGGTGCAGGACGAGCGCGTCGAGCCGCGCCGCGTCCGACAGCTCGCTCCCGTAGCCCGCCTCGCGCACGTCGCGGAAGTGGTTCATCAGGACCGCGACCGCGGCGAAGAGCAAGAGCCCCGTCCCGCACCCCGCCCACATGGCGGCCCCGAGGCCGAGGTCCCAGACGCCCGTCGCGATCGAGCAGCTCACGAGGCTCAGCCCGAGCAGGTTCGCCACGCACCCGTAGGGCGCCTGATGCCCCCGCGCGCGCTGCGGAGCGCGCTGGCCGTCCTCCCTGCGCCGAGACTGTACAGCGGCGCCCGCCGCGAGCTCAATTGGCCGAGCGGAACGCCTCGAAGACCGGAAGGGACCGGAAGCGGATCACGAGCGCGCCGGACTCCACGTCGAGCTCCACGCAATCGTCGTGCGCGTCGCAGTAGGGCACCGACAGCCGATACACCCTGTCCGAGGTGACGAGGACCCCGGCGGTCGCCATCCCGACCGCGCCGACCACGAGGTTCTGCGCCGTCTCGGGCAGAACGTGCTCGTGCACCCGCGCTCGGGTCGGCGGCGCTCCGCACATCGCACAGCCCGGCCATTGGATGGGCTCCTTCGGGACCTGCGCCGTGAAGCGGGCCTCCGCGTCGACCCAGTCCTCGGGGAGCCCTTCGAGCCGGCCGTCCACGACGCGGGCGTAGGCGGAGCAGGTGGGGCACTGAACCGCACGGCGCAGGTCTGCGGCGTCCGCATGCACCGACGCGCCGCACTCGGGGCACGCCGCGTGACCCGCCCGTGATCGCGCGACGGCGAAGCAGGGCACCGCGAGCATCAGCAGCACGGCCGCCGGGAGCCAGGCGATGAACCGGAGCTCCTCGCCCGTCGACGCCCAGATGCCCAGCGCGCCGCCGCTCCCCGCAAAGACGAGCCCCACCGCCGACCACACGATCGTCTTGGTCCACGAGCGCTCTATCGCGGTCGACATCGAGAGAGAGATTACACCCGCACATGACTATGCTCGCTCTCGATGCCGAGGCCGACCGACCACGCGGCGCGCATGAGACGCGCGCTCCTCTCCCTCGACGGGCTCTCTCTCGGCGACGCGTTCGGTGAGCGCTTCTTCGGCGAGTCGCCCGAGGAGAACATCGCGGCGCGCGTGGTGCCTGATGGGCCCTGGTTCTGGACCGACGACACCGAGATGGCGCTCGCGATCTGCGAGGTGCTCGACGCGGAGGGCGAGAT
>JAEZBP010000919.1 GCA_023427125.1 Pseudomonadota bacterium
CCGTCGGAGGCGCCGAAGGCGCATCGGACGGAGCGCCTTGGGCGGAGCAGGCGCCGCGTCGAGCGGGCCCCGCCGGCCGGCCAGCAGGAGCGGCAGCCCGATCGAAGCGGACGAAGCCGGGAGCCGCGCCGAAGGCGAGGCCCCGGCCCCCGTGCGCGCAGCGCGCAAGAACAACTTACCTATGCGAGATCAGGGAAACAGAACGCGGCCACAGAATCCCACATCGCCTCGAACTCCCGCCGCGTGAACCCGCTCAGCGTCCGCACCCAGTCCACGTGCAGAGGCTCGTGCCCCGGATCATCGAAGTGGCCGATCACATCCAGATGATCCGCCCAGCCCGCGTGCACGATGTGGCCCCACACCTGGCTCACCGTCGGCACGATCGCGTCGTTCCCGCGCGCGCTCGGCACCCGCCCGTACGCCAGCCGCAGCGCAGCCTGCTGCTCCTCCGTCAGCTCCGGCAACAGATGCTCCGGCAGCGTCGACGCCAGCTGCCAGAGCGCGCGGTAGAGCGCGTACATCGCCTGGTGCGTCGGGTTGATGCCGACCTCCACGTTGCGCGCCAGGCTCGGCGGACGCGCCTGCGCCACCACCGAGCCGCGCCGGACACCCTCGCGCTCCACCGCCATCGCGTTGAAGAGATCGAGGCTCTCCGGCGTGAGCTGCACCAAGAGCGACTGATCGCTCTCGACCTGCGCGAAGAACGCCGCGAGCTGATCGCGCCGCTCGGGTGTGAAGTCGCGCAGCACCTGCTGATACACCTGATCGAGCACCCCGCCGCTCACCGCGCGCAGCGCGCCCGTCGAGCCGAGCGCGCTCGCCATGACGAGGAGCGCCGGGAGCGGGATGCTGCCCAGGCGGATCACGTGCACCGTGGTCAGCGAGAGCAAGCCCAAGAGGCGCTGCCCCAAGAGGCTCGTGAAGAACGCCGCCGTCGGCGCGCCGTAGTGCGGCGACGCGACCGCCACCACGGTGCGCACACGCCGCGCGAAGGGCTCCGGATCGATCGCGCAGGCCAGCGAGGCCTTCGGCGCCACCGCGAGCCGCGCGTCGAGGCCACCGGTGGAGTGCCCGATCACGTGGATCGGCCCCTCGCCGTCCGCCGTCTCGCCGATGACCTCCATCAGGCGCCCGGCGCGTCGGCGCAGCGACGCCGTCGGGAACGTCGGCGCGTAGTGGATCGCGGCCGGCACGTCGCGCGCCGCGAGCCAGTCGCGGAGGTGGTCGCGCACGTGCGCGAAGTAGCGGAAGTCACCGAACGCTGCGAAGCCGAAGAAGCCCGGGACCAAGTAGATGTGATGCCTCAATGGAACGCAGTCCTCATGGGGTGAGCGGGGCGGACGCGCGCCACCGCAGCCAATGATCGGCGAGCACGATCGCGACCATCGCCTCGGCGATCGGGACGAAGCGCGGCAAGAGGCACGGGTCGTGGCGGCCCCGCGTCTTGATGGTGGCCGCGTGCCCGCGCCGATCCACCGTGGCCTGCTCGCGCGGGAGCGAGCTCGTCGGCTTCACCGCGGCGCGCAGCACGATGGGCATGCCGCTCGAGATGCCGCCGAGCGTCCCGCCGTGCCGGTTGGTCCGCGTGGTGAGCGGCGGCGGCTCGCCCGGTGCGTCGGTCGGCTGGAAGAGATCGTTGCGCTCGCTGCCGCGCGCGCCGGCGCACGCGAAGCCGGCGCCGATCTCCACGCCGAGCACCGCCGGCAGGCTGAAGAGCGCCTTGGCGAGATCGGCCTTGAGCTTGTCGAAGACCGGCTCGCCGAGCCCCGCCGGGACGTGCGTGGCCACGATCTCCGCGATCCCGCCGATCGAGTCCTGGTCCTTCCGGACCTGCTCGATGAGCTCGATCATGCGCGCCGCCGCCGCCTCGTCCGGGCAGCGCACCAGGTTCGGCGCGCCGTCGGCGAGCGTCTCGACCTCTTCGATCGTCACGGCGCTCGGATCCGCCACCTGCGCTCTCACGTCGCCGATCTGCGTGACGTAGCCGACGACGCGCGCGCCGATCGCGCGGTGGAGGAGCTTCTTCGCGATCGCCCCGGCCGCGACGCGCGCCACCGTCTCGCGCGCGCTCGCCCGGCCACCGCCGCGGTAGTCGCGGAAGCCGTACTTCGCGTCGTAGGTGTAGTCGGCGTGGCCGGGGCGATAGAGCTCGGCGATGTCGCGGTAGTCGCGCGAGCGCTGATCCTCGTTGCGCACGAGCACCGCGATCGGCGTGCCGGTGGTGCGCCCCTCGAAGACGCCGCTCAGGATCTCCGGCTCGTCCGACTCCTTGCGCTGCGTGACGATCTTGCTCTGGCCCGGCCGCCGGCGCGCGAGCTCGACGCGAAGGTCCTCCTCGCCGAGCGGCAGGCCCGCCGGGCAGCCGTCGATGATGACCACGTTGCCCGGCCCGTGCGACTCGCCGGCGGTGGTGACGCGAAAGAGCACACCGAAGCTGCTGCCGGCCATTCCCGTCGATCTTGTCTGCTCGACACCCATGCGCAAGAAAGGCGCTCGTCGGGCCATCACTCGCCTTGCGCATCCGGGTGCTTGGCCCGAGGATGCGGCGGCAGTGTTTCCGGCCCAACCCCGACGGGGGCGCATCCTGCGGCTCGCGCTCCCGATCATCGGGGCCATGGTCTCGCAGAACCTCCTGAACCTGGTCAGCACCGCGTTCGTCAGCACGCTCGGCGATCAGGCGCTCGCGGCGGTCGGCTACGGCAGCTTCGCGAACTTCATGTCGATCGCCTTCGTCACCGGGCTCGCGGCGGGCGTGCAGGCGATGGCGGCCCGGCGCAAGGGCGCGGGCGCGGAGAGCGAGACCGCGGTGCCGCTCAACGGCGGGCTCCTGCTCGCGGTCGGCTTCGGCGTGCCGATCGCCATGGTGAGCTGGCTGCTCGCGCCGAGCGCCTTCCCGCTCCTGACGAGCGACACCGAGGTCGCCGAGCTCGGCACGCTGTACCTGCAGATCCGCCTGCTCGCGGTCCCGGCCATCGGGATGAACTTCGCCTTCCGCGGCTATTGGAACGCGGTCGATCTCGCGAAGGTGTACCTGCGCACGCTGGTCGTCATGCACCTCGTCAACGCAGGGCTCGACTATGTGCTCATCTTCGGCGCGTTCGGCGCGCCGCGCCTCGGCGTCGAGGGCGCCGCGTGGGCCAACCTCGCCGCCAACTGGACCGGCACGATCTACTACTTCGTGCAGGCGATCGTGCGCGCGCGCGGCAACGGCTTCCTGCGCGGCATCCCCTCGGCGCCGACGATGTGGACGATGCTGCGGACGAGCCTGCCGGCGGCGGTGCAGCAGTTCCTCTTCGCGGCCGGGATGACGGTGTTCTTCACCATCGTCGGCAAGCTCGGGACGGCGGAGGTCGCCGCCACCACGGTGCTGCTCAACCTGCTCCTCGTCGCGCTCCTGCCCGCGATGGGCTTCGGCATCGCGGCCGCCTCGCTCGTCGGCCAGGCGCTCGGCCAGCGCGATCCGCGCGACGCGAGGCGCTGGGGCTGGGACGTCGTGCGCACGGCGGTCCCGATCGTGACCTTGATCGCGTCGGTGGGGCTCGTGTTCCCCGATCTGGTCCTCGGTCTCTTCCTGCACGACCCGGACACGCTCGCCCTGGCGCGCTGGCCGCTCCGCTTGATCGCGCTCTCGCTCCCCGCCGACGTGGTCGGTGCGGTGCTTTTGAACGCGCTCCTCGGGGCCGGCGACAGCGCTCGCGTGCTGGTGATCAGCACCGCGATGCAGTGGCTCGTCTTCCTCCCGATCGCCTACCTCGTCGGCCCCTACCTCGGCCTCGGCCTCACCGCGATCTGGCTGGCGAACGTGCTCTATCGCCTCGCTCAATCGGGGATCTTCGCGAGCGTGTGGGCGGGCGAGCGCTGGACGCTCGTCAAGATGTGAAGCGCCGGCGCGCGATCCACAGCGCCGCGAGCCCCCAGCACCAGAGCGCGCCCGAGCCGCCTTCGGGCGGCGCCGCGCGGCAGACGCAACCGCCCCCACCGGAGAACCCCGGCTGGAGCTCGACGCGGCCGCCGTCCATCGGGCTAGCCGGGCCGGCGTCGCTCCGGATCTCTCCGCCGTCGGTTCCCGCCTCTCCCGCGTCGCGCGCCGTCCCCGCGTCGCGCTGCGCGCCGCCGTCGGGCACAACGACCACCCCCGGCACGCAGGGGTCGCCGTCGTCCACGTTCCGGACACCATCGTCGTCGCAGTCTCCTTCGTCCGGCTCGACCGGAAACTCGTCGGCGGCCTCGAGACACGAGAGGCGTTCGGAGAACTCGAGCTCCGTGCAGTAGCCGAAGTGCTCACAGAAGCCGAAGTCGTCGTCGATCGAGGGGGCCATCTGGCACGCATTGCCGGCCGGGCACCCGATGCTCTGGTTGCCGCCGCAGCAGAAGACGAAGTCCTCCTCCGGCAGGCAGTAGCGGTGAGCGGCCTCGCCGACGAGCGTGCACACGGTGTCGGCCAGGCAGGTGTCCCGATCGGTGCAGCCCGCAGGGGTGTTGCAGTCGTCGCCGGTCGTGAAGCCGAGCGTCGGGCGGAACACACACAAGCCCTCGCCCGTCTCGAGGCCGTTCGGCACCCCGTCGCCCTCG
>JAEZBP010000929.1 GCA_023427125.1 Pseudomonadota bacterium
GAGCTCCTGCGTCTTGCGCGAGCGCCACCGGCGGCGCCAGCGCCATGACGATCGCGACCACGGCGAGGAAGAGCCTCACGAGAGGTACCCCCGCTCCTCGAGGTGTCGCTGCACCGATCCGCGCAGATGCACGGCCACGCGCCAGACGGCGCCCCGCTTCTCCAGGATGCCGTGGTGCGCGAGCGCCGCGAGCCGCGCCGCCGCTGTGTTCGGGTCGATGCGGAAGAGACCGGCGAGCACCCGCGCGTCCATCCAGCCTTGGCGCGCGATCTGGTAAAGCGTCAACGTGTCTTGCTCAGACAGCCGCCGCAGCGCGTAGATCTTGGGGGCCGGCACCGGCCCGAGGTGAACGAAGTCGCCCGCCTCGTCGACTTGATCGACCGACGCGAGCCAGAGCCGCAGCGCGTCGCGGAGGAGCCCGCCCGAGGCCGCGTGGAGCGCGCGGAAGAACGTGTCCTGCGGCCGGCTGAGCGGCGCGGTCGCGAGCTGCACGGCCTCCTCGAGCCGGCTCTCGGGCGAGACGCCCTGGCTGAAGACCAGCCCATGCCCGCTCAGCGTGTGGCGCGCGAGGACGGCCGCCGAGAGCGCCTCGGCGTCGAGGGGATCGAGCCTCACGATCTCCGGGAAGGCCTGCGCGAGCGGGGCGACCTGCTTGCTCTGCGCCCAGATCAGGCCGTCGGCGCGCAGGAGGAACGCGTTCCTGCCGGCGTCGGCGATCACGCCGGCGACGAAGCGGCGCAGCGGCGCGAAGCCGCCGGGCTCGATGGTGCGCAGCCAGTGGAGGCCGTTGACGACGATCAGGTGCCCCTCGCTCTGCGTCTCGAAGAGCGCCTCGACCTGCTCCACCGTGGCCGGCGCGTCGAGCGAGAGCTCGCGCACCTTCGGCCAGCGCCGCGCGCGCATCACCGCGTTGACGAACGCGCTCTTGCCGACGCCGTCCGGGCCGACGATCGCCACGGCGCGCAGCGATCCTTCGCCGCGCCCCTCGAGGACGCTCATCGCGCGGCGGAGCGCCTCGTCGCGGCCGGTGAGGATGTCGCCGGCCTCGAGCGCCTGGGCCGAGAAGAGCCGCCGGTACACCATCGGGATCTCGGTCGTCGGGGCGGCCGGCGTGAACGTGTGCTCGTCGATCGCGTCGGGCGCGAGCCGCGCCGGCAGCCCGAGCCGCGCGCGGAACCGATCGAGGCGCGTGGCGCCGATCGCGCCCGAGAGCGCGCGCGAGCCGATCGCCCACGACCCGCGGAGCGATCGGCGCAGCTCCTCCATCGAGCGCGCGACCCGCCGGCCGCGCATGTCGCGCACCATCTGCTGGCGGATCCGGCCGAGATCGCCGTCGACGATGCCCGTGCGCAGCTCCTCGAGGCCGCTGAGCACCGCCTCGCGCACGGCCGCGCGCACCTCCTCGCCCCAGCGCTCCGACGCGCTCCGATAGCCGTCGAAGAGCTCGCGGTTGCGCTCGAGCGTGCCGCCGATCATCTCGCGCAGGAGCTTCTTGGTGTGTGCGGGGGCCGCCTCCTCGTCGTGGATCGAGAGCTCCGAGGCGGCGAGCTCCACGTTGAACGCGACGCGACGCTCGAGCTCCGAGAGCGACTGCACGAGCGGCTCGACCTTGGCGGCGACGTCGCGCGTCGACGCGAGCAGCCGAGGCGCGAGGCTGGTCTCGATGCGCGCCAGCACCCACTCGCGGAAGGGCACCTCCACCGTGCCGACCTGCGGCGGGAGGCGGTACTCGCCCTGCGCGACCCGACCGGCGGGGATGCGGTAGCGATCGGTGAGGCTCTGCGCGGCTCGTGTGAGCGCGTCGAGCACCTTCGTGACCGAGCGCTCGTCGGTGAGCTGATCGCGGAGCAGCGACGCGACGCGCGAGGCCTCCGCGCTGGTGCGGACCAGAGGATCGCAGGCCTCGCGCAGCTCGCGCGCGAACTGGGTCGCCGGGCGGTCCGTGCCGATGAGCTCGGAGGTCCGCGCCTCCGCGGCGCCGATCGCGTCCTCGACGCGCTCGACCTGCCGGTGCGCGCGCCCCTTCACGTCGCGCCCGAGATCGCTGGCGTGCTCCTCGAGCGCGTCCTTCACCCGGCCCTCGAGCGCGATGAGCTCCATCTCGAGCGCGAGCCGGTTGTAGAGCGCGGAGGACGTGTCGCGCCCGGCGATCGAGCCGCGATCGAGCCAGCGCAGGGCCTCATCGCGCTTCTTGTAGAGCGAGCTCGCCGCGCGCTTGCGGCGCGGAAGATCAGGCGTGCCGATCGTGACCGCGTCCTCCTTCAGCCCGCGCAGGCACGCGCCGATCGCGACGCTCGTGCGGAGCGCGACGTCGTCCGCGATGCGGTCGATCTCCTGCACCGCGAGCATCAGCTCCTCCTCGACGGACTCGCGCACCGCGCGCAGCCTCGCGTCGAGGTCCTCTCGCGTGATCGCGGCGCGCTCCAGGATCGACCGCGGCTCGGGAGGGGTCGCGCTCGCCTCGGCGGCGCCGCCCTCCGCCGGGGTGGCGGTGTCGGGCTTGGGCTTCTGCCCCCGCGCATCCCGCGCCGCGCGCTGCGCCTCGTCGACCTCGCTGGCCAGCGCGTCGTAGTGCACCACCAGCCCGTCGAAGATGCTGCGCGTGCGCGCGACCAGGTGCATCTCGGCCTGCGTGAAGAGCGCGGCCACCGGCTCGAGCCGCTCCGGCAAGAGGCCCCAGAGGTGGAAGCGAGCGAGCGCGCGCAGGTCGACGGGCCGCTTGGCCATGCCGTCGCCGAAGAGGCGGCCCGCCGTCCGGCGGGCGCGCAGCCAGAGCCGCCCGAGGCGCGCGCGTAGCCCGTCCCCCTCCTTCGACGCGAAGCTCTCGGGCTCGTACGCGCCGTCGACCGAGGCGGGCAGCGCGTCGGTGATCGCCTCGACCGCCTCGACGATCGGCGCCGCCTCCCAGGTGGGCTGCTGCTTCACCCGCGCAGCGCGCGAGAGCAGCGCCGCGCGCCACTTCTCCGCGAGCTCGGCCTGCTCGAGCCGGAGCGCCTGCGACGTCCCCTCCTCGGCGCGCCCCTCGTGCGCCGCGACGACGATGCGCCGGTGGTGCCGCAGGAACTCGCGGCGCAGCTCGCGGACGTACGCGAGCGCGTCCTCTCGAAAGCGCGTGAGCGGATCGTCGGCGATCCGCTGCGCGACGTCGGCCAGCTCGCTCGAGAGATCTCGCACCGCGCCGTCGAGCTCGCGGGCGCTCGTCTCGAGCGGCGGCCCCCACGCGTCGGCGCCCTTGTTCGGCAGCGGCCAAGGCTCGAGCGCCGTGGCGCGCGGGGCCTCCTCGGGCTCGCTCGAGGGCTCCTCGGCCTCCGCCGGACCTCGATCGGCCTTGCCGAGCTCCCCGGCGCGCGAGAGGCCGAGCTTCAGCATCACGGGACCGACGAGCTCGTTCAGCGCGATGCCCGCCACGAGCAGCGTCTCGAAGGTCTGGCCGAGCTCGGCGAAGCTGCGGCCCACGAGCGCCGCGAGCGCGAGCGCCACGCCCGCCTGCGGCACGAAGCCGACCCACGCGAGCCGCCGGACCCTCTCCTCGGTCCCCGCGATCCGCATGCCCATCTGCGTGCCGAAGTAGATGCCGACGCCGCGGATGAGCACCATCGTCACGGCGAAGGGCGCGAGCTGGATCACGACGTCGAGGTGCAAGCGCGCGCCGGCCAGCGTGAAGAAGACCACGCTCACCGGCAGGAAGAGCCGCTCGACCGTCTCGACGAGGGCCTCGCCCTCGCTCGAGAAGTTCGCGATCACGAAGCCGGCCGCGATGAAGAGCAGCACCGGCTCGAGGTGGAGCTCGGCCGCGAGGAAGGCGACGGTGAAGACCAGCCCGAGGAGGAAGAGCAGGAGCTCGGCCTTCACGAAGCGGAGGTAGAGGATCGTCAGCGCGCCGACGACGGCGCCCGCCAGCACCGAGCCGCCGATGTGCTGGAGCAGGTAGAGGCCGAGCTCGCCTCCGGCGGAGAGCCCCAGCATCTGCGACGCGACCGTGCTCGCGATCGAGAAGACGACGACGATCACGACGTCCATCAGGACGACCGAGGCCATCACGAGGCCGGTGACCGGACCGGCGGCGCGCGACTCCGCCACGACCGCGACCGTGGCGGCGGGCGAGGTGGCGATCACGACGGCGCCGACCGCGACCGCCATCGCGATGATCTGGCTCGTGCCGAGATCGCTCACGCCCGGCATGCGCAGCGCGGGGACGAGCCCCGAGATCACCGCGATGAAACCGAACGCCAGCGGGCCCACGACGACGAGGTGCCCGCCGATCATGCCGAGGATCGAGCGAACCCCGCGCCGCAAGAGGCCGAAGCGCAGCTCTCCGCCGGCGATGAGGGCGATGAGGCCGACGGCGAGGGTCTCGAACACCCGGAGCTGCGAGACGACGCTGTCGTCGAGGACCCCTTGATCGAAGGGTGCCACCTGCAGATCGGCTGGGAGGAGCGCCGCGGCGGACGGACCGAGCGCCATCCCGGCCAGGATGTAGCCGGTCAGGTGCGGCAGGCCGAAGCGCCCGACGAGCTGCCCGAACGCGTAGCTCGCCAGGATGACGAAGCCGAGCGCCAGCATCGCGCTCGGATCGAAGCCGGCGGAGCGGACGCCGAAGCGGTGGATGAGCACGACGCCCAGGACGAGCAACGCCACGATCAGCATCTTGCGGATGCTGTCGCCGCGCCCTCCGCCGCCGTGCCCGTCGCTCACGTCAGCTCCTCTTCACTCCGAAGACGCGCTCGATGATCGGACGCGCGCTCTGCGTGAGCAGGACGATGACCGTGTCGCCCGCGTGCACCACGTCGTCGCCGCGCGGGATGATGACCTGCTCGTCGTGCACGATGCCGGCGAGGAGCGAGCCTCGCGGGAGGCCCATCCGCTTCAGCGGCATGCCGACGACGCGCGCGCCCCGTGGGACCTTCAGCTCCACCACCTCGGCCTGCCCTTCCTCGAGCACCGTGATGCTCTGCACCTGCCCCGGTCGGGCGAAGCGGAGGATGTGATCCGACGCGACCGCGCGCGGCGTCAGCACGACGTCGACGCCGAGCTGCGCGTAGATCGGCATGTAGTCGCCGCGATGGACCAGCGCCGCGGTGCGCCCCGTCCCCACGCGCTGCGCGAGGAGCGCGGCCATGAGGTTCACCTCGTCGTCCGCGGTGACGGCGCACACCATGTCGTAGCTGCCGACCTCCTCCTCTTCGAGGAGCTGCCGATCGGTTCCGTCGCCGTGCACGACCGTCGCCGCGGGGACCTCCACGCTGAGCCGCTCGGCGGCCTCCCGATCGTGCTCGAAGACCAGCACGTCGGTGCCGTCCGACGCCAGGTTCTTCGCGAGGGCGCTCCCGACGACGCCGCCGCCGATGATCGCGACGCGGCGGGCCTCGCGCTTCTGGGTGAACAGATCCTCGGCCTCGAGCACCGCCTCTCGCTTGCCGATGAGGTAGACGCGATCGCCGGGCAGGAGCACGTCGGCGCCGCCGGGCACCACGAGCTGGCCGTCGCGCACCAGCGCGGCGACGAGCGTGTCGCGCGGGAGCGTGATCTTCATCAGGGGCTTGTTGACGAGCCGCGCGTCGTCGCCGAGCTGGATCTGGACGAGCTCGATCCGATCCTGCGCCAGATCGATCACGTCGACCGCCCCGTGCGAGCGCGCGATGCGGGTGAGCTCGTGGGCGACGAGCACGCGCGGGTTGATCACCACGTCGACGCCGAGCAGCCCGTAGCGGACGCCCTCGGCGTGGCTCGCCCAGGCGTCGCCCTGCACTCGCGCGATGACCTTCTTGGCGCCGAGCTGCTTCGCGGCGAGCGCGGCGATCAGGTTCACCTCGTCCTGATCGGTCACCGCCACGACGAGGGCGGCGCGCTCGACCTGCGCGGCCATGAGCACCTCGTGCTTCGCGCCGTAGCCGGTCAGCGTCATGACGTCGTGGTGATCCTCGATGAACGCGATCGCCTCGGCGCGCTCGTCGATCGCGACCAGATCGTGGCCCTCCTGCTCGAGCACCCGCACGAGGTGGCGGCCCACCTCCCCCATGCCGATGATGACGACATGCATGGCGTCTACGTCTCCGCCTGCGCGGGCGGCTCGGCGGGGAGCTCGCCGCCGATCTCCACCGCGATCTCGTCAGGAGCCGGCGCCGCGGCCTTGTCGCGCGCCTGCCCGTTCTTGCCCGGCTCGCCGCGGATGTCGCCGGTGTCGATCAAGAGCCCTCGCAGGATGCGGGGCGCGAAGAGATCGTTGACGACGACCGAGGCGAGGATCGCGGTGTAGGCGAGATCGACCGCATCTCCTTCGAAGACGAGGCGCACGCTCACCGCCATCGCGACGCTCACCTCGCCGTGCGCGATCAGGCCGCGGTGGTAGTCGCCGCGGAGCGGGGAGCGCCACGCGGCGAGGTACGTGCCGATCGCCTTGCCGCCGAGGCGCAGGACGATGTACCCGAGCGAGAGCGCGGCGCCGAGGAAGGGATCGACCGGGCGCCAGAGCGCGCCGGCGAAGACCAAGAGCACGAGCGCCATGGGCCGCTTGGTGCGCTCGAGCGTGGCGTTGATCTGCGGGCCGGTGCGCGCGGTGTTCACGAGCACCGCGCCGAGGCAGAGGTTCACGAGGAGCGGCGACAGGTCGAGGAAGTACGCCGCGCCCGACGCGAGCACGATGATGCCGACCATCGCGAGGAAGCGCCCGTTCTCCGAGTCGTCCTCGCCGAGGAAGGGCGTGAACAGGACCCCGAGCAGGACGCCGAGGCCGATGCTCACCACCGCCCACTCGGTCGGGCTCGGCTGCACGGGCGCGCTCGGGTCGTTCGGGTGCAGCACGCAGAACAAGAGGCCGAAGACCACGATGGCGAGCAGATCGCTCAGGCCCGCCATGCGCCGAATGCGCTCGGGCATCTCGCCGGTCAGCGTGTAGCGTGACTCGAGCAGCTCGATCGGCGAGACCGATCCGGCGGCCGCCGCGCAGCCCATCACGCCGACGGCCATCCAGAGCTGGCGCGGCCCGACGACGCTGTCGGTGCCGGGCGATCCGAGGGGGAAGAAGTGGCCGCTCGCGAAGGCGAAGTACGCCCCCGCCATGGTCAAGCCGCCCGCGACGACGGCCTGCACCACGACCACGCGCCCCACGCCGAGCGGGATGTGCCCGCGATAGCGGCGGCGCGAGAGCTCCATCCCGCGGAGGAGGCCGACCCAGCCGACCGCGAGGGCGACGATCGGCATCAGCTGGTCGAGCTCCGAGAACGCCGGGATGTGATAGGGCACCTGCGGCCCGAGCCCGACGCCGAGGACGAGGTACTCGAAGCCGGTGAGGACGAGGATCACGCGCTGGAGGCGCTCGACGACGAAGTGCGTGAGGAGGTACGCGACCGCCACCGTCATGATCAGCGCGAGCACGACCAGCGTGGAGTCGCCGCCTCCCTCGCCACCGCTCGCGTGCGCGGCCGACGGCAGGGCGAGCGCGCCCGACGCCGCGAGCGCGAGCGCGACGACCCGCGAGGGCCAGCTTCGTCGGGGGCGGTCCATCGGAGAAAGGGAGGATTGCTAGCTGGCGCGCGCTTCGCGAGCGCGCATTTGAACCCAGCGGTCGGCAGCCTGTCTACCAGGAGATCCCCGGATGGCCCACCTTTCCGCCGCACGGGAGGAGGCCCGGGCGGTGAGCGCGAGCGCACACCGGCGCGCCGTGCACGAGCGCAGCGGCGCAAGTCGACGGAACGGAGCGAGCGCCGTAGGTTTGGCGTCGCCTCGCATGCACCGCCGCCACGCCCTCGCGCTCCTGCTCGCCGCCTCGCTCTCGGCCGGGTGCGATCGCTTCGCCCCGAAGGCAGAGAGCGAGGAGCCGCCGCCGCGCCTCGTCATCACCGAGCCGATGCGCGTCGAGGACGCCATCGAGCGCTTGGAGATCCTCGGTGACGTCCACGGCGATCAAGAGGTCCGCGTCTTCGCGCAGGTCCCCGAGCGCATCCGCGTGCTGCACGTGCAGGACGGCGACACGGTGCGCGCGGGCGATCCGCTCGTCACGCTCGAGGGCGATCTGCAGGCGAGCGGCCTCATGCAGGCGGAGGCCGCGCTCGGCGCGGCGGAGGCCGGACGCGAGCAGCTGCGGGCCGATCTGGC
>JAEZBP010001065.1 GCA_023427125.1 Pseudomonadota bacterium
GAGCTCCGCCGGGTCGGCGAGCTCCTCGCGGCGGCCAACCGCGGCAAGATGAAGATGATCGGCATCACCGGCGACGCGGGGAGCGGCAAGACGCGCCTGCTCCTCGAGACGCGCCGGCGCCTCAAGCTCGGTGGCCACGACGTGGGCATGTACGTCGCGAGCTGCCCTCGTCAGGGGCGGCGGGTGCCGCTCTCGTCGATCACCGAGCTGCTCCGCGCGACGCTCGGCATCGAGGAGCTCGAGGGCGACGAGGAGGTGCGCGAGAAGGTCTCGCGCCTGCGCGAGCTCGGGCTCGGCGCCGCCGAGATGGCGGCGGTGTCGGTGACGCTCGGCCTCTCGGCGGAGGGGGAGGGCGACGCCGCGAGCCCCGCGCCTCACCTCCGGCAGGCGCTGGCGCGGATCGCGAGCAAGCTCGCCGGCGATCGGCTCACGGTCTTCGCGTGGGACGGCGCGGAGAACATGGACGACGAGTCGCAGGCGCTGGTCGACGCGCTGATCCGCGACGCGCGCGATGCCCGCATCGCCATCGTCCTCGCCTATCGCCCGGGCTTCGTGCACGCGTGGACGGACGTCGCGAGCTACTTCGAGCTGGCGCTCGGGCCGATGAGCGACGAGGACGTCGCGCGGCTCACCGGCACGCGGCTGGCGGCCGAGGAGGTCCCGCTGGATCTCCTGCGCGAGGTGACGGCGAAGAGCGGCGGCAACCCGCTCTACGTGGAGGAGTACCTCAAGGCGCTCGCGGACTCGGGCGCCGTCCGCACTCAGAGCGGGCGCGTCAGCTACGACCCCGAGGTGGCGGAGGTCGAGGTCCCGAAGACCCTGCGCGGCATCGTCTCGTCGCGCCTCTCGCGCCTGGGCGGCGCCGATCGGCACCTCTTGCAGATCGCGGCGGTCGTCGGCGAGCGCTTCACCCCCGAGCTGCTCGCGCAGGTCGCGGGCGAGCCCGTCTCCGCGGTGGAGAGCTCGCTCGAGGCGCTCGAGGCGCGCGGGCTCGTCCGCAGCGGCGGCCTCGAGCACAGCTTCGCGCACGATCTCGTGGGCGAGGTCCTCCGCGACGGGCTCACCCTCGAGTCGCGGCGCGAGCTGCACGCGGCCGTCGCCGCGGCCTTGGAGGATCTCTACCCGGGGCGGCTCGACGAGCTGGCGGAGAAGCTCGCGGGACATCATCGCGAGGCGGGCGATCGCGAGGCCGCGGTGGCGTACCTCGTGCGCGCCGCCGATCGGCTCGAGACCGAGCACGCGCTCCGCGGGGCGACGGCGGCGCTCGAGCGGGCGATCGAGCTGCTCTCGCAGCTGGCGACGCCCGATCGGGATCGCACGCTCGACCTCTACCGGCGGATCGGCGAGCTCGCGTTCCGGAGCCGCGATCTCGTGCGCGGGGCGGAGCGGATGGCGGCGGCGGTGGAGCTCTGCGAGGCGCTCGGGCGCATGACGGATCTGGCGCGCTTCTCGATGCTCCGCGGCCGGCTGCTCGTGAACGCGCCGGGCGCCTCGGAGGACGGGCGTCGGTGGCTGGATCGGGCGGGTGATCTGGCGCGCTCGCAGGGGGATCGGCGGCTCTTGCGCGACGTGGTGCTCGCGACGGCGGAGGCCGACATGCGGCTCGGCGAGCACCGGCTCGCGACGGCGCACTTCGAGGAAGCGCTCGCGCTCTCGCGCGAGATGAACGACGCCGACGCGCAGGTGCGCTGCCTCTTGCCGATGGCGCTCGCGAGCGCGTCGGATGGGCACGTGGATCGCGGGCTCTGGGCGCTCTCGCAGGCGCGCAAGCTGATGGCGCCCAAGGGCGACAGATTCACGGAGTGCGAGCAGCTCAAGATGGAGGGGCTGGTGCACTTCTTCGCGGGCAACCACGAGGCGACGCTCGGCGCGGCGGGGCGCGCGGTGGAGCTCGCGAAGGAGTACGGGTTCGATTACGAGGCGGCGGTCAACGCGCACAACATGGGCGAGGCGCACCTCCGGCTCGGCGACTACAAGAAGGCGTTCGCGTCGCTTCGCTACAGCTACGAGATGGCGCGCGATCACGGGTGGGAGACGCTTCAGTGGGCGAACATGCGGGTGCTCGGGTTCATCGACGCGACGCGCTTCGGTAGCAAGGAGGGGCGGCAGCACGTGCTGCAGTCGAACGCGTTCGCGGAGGAGCACGGGTACGTGTGGGATCTGATCCAGGGGCGCTACTACCTGGCGATCATCGATCAGCAGCGCGGCGATGACGACAGCGCGCGGGCGGGGCTGCGCGAGATCCTGCGGCTCGCGGCGGACCACGGGCACAGCGACTACGTGCGGGCGGTGGAGCGCGCGCTGCGTGCGCTCGACTCGGGCTCGACCATTCAGCTGCCGGGCTGAGGCTGTCTCGGCCGACGCTCCGAGATGGCGCCACGGGCGTGCGCCCGGTGGCGTGTCATGCTCGGCCGCCTATGCCGATCGCCAAGGCGGTTCGTATCAAGTCGCACGGCGGCCCCGAGGTCCTCGCCGTGGACCGGGTGAGCGTGGATTCACCAGGCCCGGGACAGGTCCTCGTGGAGGTCGTGGCCGCCGGGCTCAACCGCGCGGATCTCTTGCAGCGGCGCGGGGTCTATCCGGCGCCCGCCGGCGTCGCGCCCGATGTGCCGGGGCTCGAGTATGCGGGCCACGTGGCCGAGGTCGGCGACGGCGTGACCTCGTTCGCGGCCGGCGACGCGGTGATGGGGATCGTCTCGGGCGGGGCGATGGCCACTCACCTCGTCGTGCACGAGCGCGAGGTGATCCGGG
>JAEZBP010001074.1 GCA_023427125.1 Pseudomonadota bacterium
CAGCTCCGCCGCGACCTCGGCCATCGTCTGGAAGCGCGCCGCCTTCTCCTTCGCGAGGCAGCGGAGGATCACCCCCTCGAGGGCGAGCGGGAGCGCGAGGTCCGGGCGCACCGACGTGGGCGGCGGCGGCGGCGCGAGCATCTGCATCCGCACCAGCTTCGCGAGGTCGGGGTCTTGGAACGGGAGCGTCCCGGTGATCATCTCGTAGAGCATCACCCCGAGCGCGTAGATGTCGGTGCGGTGATCCACGCTCCGCCCCGCGCACTGCTCGGGCGACATGTACTCGGGCGTGCCGACGACCCGGCCTGCGAGGGTGATCTTCGCGCTGCCCTGCACCTTCGCGATGCCGAAGTCGACGATCTTCACGAAGTCGGGCTCGCCGCGCCGCGCGGTGAGGAGCACGTTCTCGAGCTTCAGATCGCGGTGCACGATGCCCTGCTCGTGCGCGGCGAAGAGGGCGTCGCACACCTGCGCGCCGATGCGGCAGGCGCGCGCCCACTCGATCGGCGCCTGTCGCACGATGGCGAACAGATCCTTGCCGTCGATCAGCTCCATCACGACGTAGGTCGAGCCGTCCTCGAGCCGGCCGAAGTCGCGCACGTCGACGATGTGCTCGCTGCCGATCGCCGAGGCGGCCTGCGCCTCGCGCCGGCTGCGCTCGAGCGCCTCCTCGTCGCCGGCGGCCTCCTGGCGCAGCACCTTGATCGCGAGGCGCGTGTTGAGCACCTCGTGCTTCGCCTCGTACACGATGCCCATCCCGCCAGCGCCGAGGCGGCGGACGATCCGATAGCGCTCATCGAGGACCCGCCCGATCAGCGGATCGGCCGGCGGCGCCGCGAGCGCGACCTCGGTGCCAGCTTCGGCGAGGATCTTCGTCACCGGGGGGAAGTCTCTGGCACGAACGGGAGGACGACAAGCCCGCCGCGAGGCTGGCGCCGCCGCTCTCGAGGAGCTATCCGTCGGCCCCGATGACCTCCCTCAACGGCCGGCAGAAGCGCCACCTCCGCGGGCTCGCGCATCACCTCGATCCGCTCGTCCAGGTCGGCAAGGAGGGGGTGAGCGAGGCCGTCGTCCGCGCGGCGAGCCAGGCGCTGACCGACCACGAGCTGATCAAGGTCCGCCTGCCGCAGGTCGAGCGCGACGAGCGCGCGCAGATGGCCGAGTCGCTCGAGCGCGAGACCGGCGCCGCCCTCGCCGGCACCGCGGGCCGCATGGCGATCCTCTACCGCCGCCACCCCGAGAAGCCGACGATCAAGCTCCCACGCTGAGCTGCTTGGCGCGTGCTTCGCGAGCGCGCGGGCCGAGCTACGCGGCACCGACCCGCTGCCGCTTCCCATCCCCGGTGTCCAGTCAGCCGGAACCGCTCCGCTCGGCGTTCCCCGAGCGCCGTGATTTTGCGGTCCCCCATCGCGCCCGAGCTCGTTCACTGCGCTCCGCTCGGCCCCTGCGTGCCGACGCGAGCGTCAGGCGAGGCTCGCGGCGGCCTTGCGGATCAGGGTCTCGAGCTCCTCGTGCCAGCGCATGGTCGGCGGCGTGGTCGCGCGGAGCAGGCGGGCGTCGTCGCGCAGGCGGTGGCGCTCGGAGTCCTCGATGCCGAGCGCGGAGGCGAGCTCGTCGAGGAGAGCCTCTTCGTCCTCGTCCTCGCGCGCGTCGACCGACGAGAGCCAGGCCGCGCAGAGGAAGACGAGCTTGCTATCGCGCCCGTCGAGGCCCGCGGCGGCCAGCGCGTCGAGCGAGGGAGGGCCGGCGTCGAGCGCGTCGAGCGCGTCGCCCGGGATGTCGAGCACCCGACCCGCCGCTTGCATCGCGAGCACCTCCTCGCGCTCCACGCGCGCGTCGGCCCACGCCATCGCGACCATCGCCTCGAAGATCGCCCGCCTCGCCGGTGCCCCGATCGTGTCCATCTGCTGCCTTCCCCGCTCCTCTCCCGTGCGCCTACTCGGCGGCGCGGGTCTGGGCGCTCACGCTCTCGTCGCCCGGCCCTCCGCGCGCCAGCGACTTCTTCGCCCGCTCGATCGCCCAGTAGGTCTGCTCGGCGGTCGCCGGGACCGCGAGCTCGACCGGCTGGCCGGCTGCCGCGAAGGACGCCACCGCGTGCCGGATCGCCTCGCGCCCGCTGATCGCCAGCATGAGCGGCGGCTCGCCGCCCGCTTTGCTGCCGTAGATCGCGCCCGGCTCGGTCGCCCGCGCGAGCAGCCGCACGTTGAAGACGTCGGGCAGCTCGCCGACGCTCGGCAGCTTGTAGGTCGAGGCGTTCGAGGTCGCGAGCCGGCCATCCGGCGCCCACCAGAGCTCCTCCTGGGTGAGCCAGCCGAGCCCCTGCGCGAAGCCGCCCTCGACCTGCCCGAGATCGACGAGCGGCGAGAGCGAGTCGCCGACGTCGTGCAGGATGTCGACCCGCACGAAGCGGTACATGCCGGTCAGCGGGTCGAGCTCGATCTCCGTCACCGCCGCGCCGTACGCGAAGTAGTGGAAGGGCTTGCCGCGCCCGGCCGCCTGGTCGAAGTGGATGCCCGGCGTGCGATAGAAGCCGCTCGCGCTGAGCTGCACGCGCTCGAGGTAGGCCTTGTCGACGACGTCGGCGAAGCTGACGGCCTCGCCGCTGAGGTCGCGGCGGAAGACCATCCCGTCCTCGAAGGTGAGCTCGTCGGGGTGCGCGTCGAGCATGCGCCCCGCGATCTGCCCGAGCCGCTCGCGCAGCTGGTCGCACGCGTGCTTGACGGCCGCGCCGTTGAGATCGGAGCCGCTCGAGGCCGCCGTCGCGCTGGTGTTCGGCACCTTGTCGGTGCGGGTCGGCATCAGGCGCACCCGCTCGAGCGGCAGGCCCAAGGTGTGGGCCGCGACCTGCAGCATCTTGGTGTGGAGCCCCTGCCCCATCTCGGTGCCGCCGTGGCTCACCTGCACGCTGCCGTCGCGGTAGACGAGCACGAGCGCGCCGGCCTGGTTGTAGAAGGTCGCGGTGAACGAGATGCCGAACTTCACCGGCGTGATCGCGATGCCGCGCTTGACGTCGTCGGAGATCGAGTTGAACGCCTCGATCTCCGCGTAGCGCGCGTCGAAGTCGCTGCTCTCGCGCAGCTCCTCCCAGATGCGCGCGATGCGATCGGCCTGCTCGACCCGCTGCTCGTAGTGGGTGGTGTGGCCCTCGCGGTAGAAGTTGCGCTCGCGCACCACGTGGGGCGCGAGGCCGAGGGTGCGCGCGACCCGATCGATCGCGTCCTCGATCACCAGCATGCCCTGGGGCCCGCCGAAGCCGCGGAAGGCGGTGTGGGAGGTCGTGTTCGTCTTGCACACGCGGCCCACCACCCGGACGTGCTCGAGGAAGTAGGCGTTGTCGGCGTGGAAGAGCGCGCGGTGGAGGACGGGCGCGCTCAGATCGAGCGACCAGCCGCCATCGCTGAAGATCGCGGCGTCGAACGCGAGGATGCGGCCGTCGCCGTCGAAGCCGACGCGGTAGCGCCCGAGGAAGGGGTGGCGCTTGCCGGTCAGCGTGAAGTCGCGCAGCCGATCGAGGCGCACCCGCACCGGCCGGCCGGTCTTGGCGCAGCCGATCGCGGCGATCGCCGCCCACGGGTTGGCCTGCACCTCCTTGCCGCCGAACGCGCCGCCCATCCGGAGCGACTGCACGACGACCTGGTTCTTCGGCACCCCGAGCACGCGCGCGACGATCTCCTGCGTCTCGCTCGGGTGCTGGGTCGAGGACTCGACGTGCACCCCGCCCGCCTCGTCGGCGTGCGCGATCGCGGCCTGCGTCTCGAGGTAGAAGTGCTCCTGGCCGCCGATGTAGAGCTCGCCGTCGGCCACGTGGGGCAGCGATCGGAGGGCCTCCTCGACGTCGCCCCGCTCGATGCGGCCGGGCTCGGTGTGGAAGCTCTCCGCCTCGATCGCCTGATCCATCGAGAGGATCGCCGAGAGCGGCGTCACCTCGACGCGCACCTTCTGCGCGCCGAGCTTGGCCGCCTCCTCGCTCTCCGCGAGCACCCAGCAGACGGCCTGGCCCCAGTAGACGACCTCGTCCGGGAAGAGCGGCTCGTCGCGGCGGCCGGCGCCGACGTCGTTCTCGCCGGGCACGTCGCCCTTCTGCAGCACGGTGACGACGCCCGGCACCTTCAGGGCCTCGTCGATCGCGATCGACTCGACCCTCGCGCGCGCCTCCGGCACCTGCACCGGCCACGCGTGCAGGACGCCGGGGGAGCGGGGCGTGGGGTGGGGGGGGGAGAGGGCCTTGGCG
>JAEZBP010001103.1 GCA_023427125.1 Pseudomonadota bacterium
ACGCCGAGCCGCGCGACAACTCACGAGCCAGCGCGCACGGGTGCCCGAGAAGAAGTCGGACGAGGACAGCCCGCTTCATCGCCGGGAGGTACCCGGTCCGAGCGTGAGAGAGTGGGCAACACAGTGCGCCGCTCGTTTCCCACCCGGCGGTGGACATCCGCTCCGGAGGCCGCGCGCGTTTCTTGCTTGGGCGTGCAACGCCCGGTGCGTCCAGGCCCACTTTTCCACCGCGGGCGTCCCGCCAGCGTCCCCTCCGATCGATGCGATCTCCGCGCCTCACCTCCTCGCCTGCTTGCGTCGCTCCGCTGCGCGACGGCATCCCGACCGTGATGCTCGTGCTGGTCGCCTCCGGCTGCGCGTTCGTCGAGCTCGAGCCCGCCCCCTACGCCCCGCGCCAGCTGAGCGTCGTGTACTCGATCCAGGAGGATCTGACCTTCCTCGGGTGGCAGCTCGAGCGCACCGCGGACGCCGACGCGGTGACCTTCGAGCTGGCCGGGGAGGACGGGGTGCTGCGCCCGATCGATCTCGCCGCCGCACCCTTCCCGGCCCCGCCGCGCCCCTGCGGGCGGGCCACCTGCTTTCAGTACCAGGTACCGGGCCACTTTGTGCCACCGGCAGACCTCCCGTTGCTCCGCGCGACACACCCGCGCTTCGGTGAGTTTGCGGGGCCCGAGGGCTCGTTGGTGGAGGTCGCTGAGACCTTCTCCATCGATCCGATCGCCGTCGATCGAAACGCCCGCGCCGATCCGCGCCGCTTCGACTACTTCGCCGAGGAGGGCATCCCGCTCGTGCGCGACTACGGCTTTCGGCTGGTCCGAGGCGAGTGCGCGGCCCCGAGCGCGCAGCCCGAGCTGGCGCCGATGGAGGGGATCGTCGAGCTGCCCGACGGGTGGAGCGCGCCCTCCTGCTTCGAGGCGGCGCCCCTGCGCGCCGACGCGCCGGGCGTGCTCGCGCAGGTCCCCCTCGTGGCGTCGGCCGAGACCTGGCTGGCCGTGAGGCAGCGCTACGACGCGCCCTCGATCGCGCACACCACGCTCTACGGCGTCCTCTTCGATCTCGCGGTCCCCGATCCCACGCGCTGCGCCGAGGTCCGGGACACGATCGCCGATCGGATCGGCGCCGCGATCGGCGGCCGCGACGCGAGCGCGGTCTCGCTCGGGACGTTCGAGCCCGACGACGCGCCCGATTGCGCGGCGAGCCCGCCCGCGCTCTACCCGGTCGCGCGGATGCTCGCGCTCGCCCAAGACGCCGCCCTCGGGACCGACGGCCCGAGGACGATCCTCTGGATCGCCGTCAGCAACCGCTCGGAGCCGAGCCCGGCGTTCGACGCGGCGTGGGCCGAGCTGCTCGCCGGCAGCGCCTCGATCGGGCCCTCGCCGGTCTACGCGTGGTTCATCACGTCGAGCGTCAGCGGAGGTCGCGACGGAGGCGGCGCGCAGTGGGTCACGCCCTACCGGCCGATCGAGGATCCCACGCTGCTCGACGACATCGACACGGTCGCGGCGCTGGCCGCGCCCTTCCGCACGCTCGATCACGATCTCGACACGTCGATCGCGCTCGAGCTCGGCGCGCTCTCGCGCCCGCAGTACGGCCGCATCTGTCAGGCGGTCCCCGCGCTCGCGACGCTCGAGGCCCTCGGCGCGCCGATCGACGACACCTTCGCGTGGCCGCCGCGCGACGCGCCGCTCTACACGGTCGATCTCGGCGTGCAGATCGGCGTGCCGAGCTCGCTCTACGTGCCGCGATCGTCCGAGGTCCTCTTCGAGGTCTGCGCGCGCTTCTGCGACGGGCCCTTCCGGGGCGCCAACGGCGCCGACCACGAGAGCTGGCTCGAGGCCACCGAGTGCGCAGGGCATCCGTGACGCGCCGCCTCGCATGGATCGCCGCCGCGTGCGTGGCGCTGCTCGCGGGCTCCGCGCGCGCCGACGAGCCGAGCGCGCCCCTCGAGGCGACGTCCGGCGAGGCGCCGCCTGCCGCTCCCGCAGCGCAGGTCGGGACCGTGCAGGAGCGCTTCGCGGTGAAGGCCGAGACCGTGAGCCTGCACCTGCTCGGCGCCGCGCAATTTCGCGGCGACCTCTACCATCGCGTCGGCTACGGGGCCTCGCTCGCCTACTACCCGTGGGAGGAGCTCGGCCTCGAGCTGCGCGCCATCGGCTACCACGCCTGGCTCACCAGCGCGGCCGAGGAGCTCCGCCGCGACACCGGCTTGATCCCCGACACGCGCGCGCCGATCGCAGCGATCCTCCTCGGAGGCCGCGTCTCCTTCGGCTACGGCAAGATCCAGCTCGGCGACGCCGCGATCCTGCACTTCGATCCGCAGGTCGTGGTGCAGCTCGGCGCGACCTTCGCGGAGGAGGATCGCCTGCTGCCGACCGCGATGGTCGGCCTCAGCCTCCTGCTCCACTTCGAGCTCGGCTTCCAGGCGCAGATCGATCTGCTCGCGACGCTCGATCTCGAGGAGCGCAACGCGCGCGGGTGGATCGCGAGCATCGGCTTCGCGCCGATCCTCTCGGTGGGGTGGCGCTTCGACCCGAGGACGCTGCGATGAGCCGCGCCGCCCTCCTCGCCGTCCTCTTCGGCGTCCTCGTCGCGACGCTCGCGCTCGGCTGCGCGACGGCCCGGCCGCCGGACGTCGCCGGCGCGCGCTTCGACTCGCTCCTCACGCGCGATCTGCCGGCGTTCGAGCAGCGCATCGCGCTCGAGGCGCGGGTGCGACCGGGCGACGACTGGCTCCTCGTGGCGCGCGGGTGGGCCGACCTCGTGAGCTGCCGGCCGATCGCGGACACGGCGCCCTCCGATCCGGCGGCGAGGGTGGTGTGGTCCACGCTGCGCCTCGAGCAGGCGCGGCACGAGCGGATGATGGCCGAGCGCGCGGGGCTCGACGGAACATGGCTCGCGCACCTCGACGAGGCCGCGTTCTTCCGCCGCGAGGCGCCGGCGCAGGACGCCAGCGTCCGCTGGCTCCCGGAGCGAGAGGTGTGGATCGACGAGCTCCCGGCCCTGCGCTCGGTCCCCTCGGGCTGCGCCGAGCGCCGCGCGGTGCTCGCGCGCGACGAGCTCGAGGGCCTGCTCTCCCGCGAGCACGAGGCGGCCACGCGGGCGCGCACCGAGGCCGAGC
>JAEZBP010001118.1 GCA_023427125.1 Pseudomonadota bacterium
GCCATCGAGGCCGCCGGTCGCCGCGGCCCCGATCGCGCCCGAGCCGGAGCCTCCGCCTCCTGCCGTTCGCTCCGAGCTCCGCCTCGCGGCCGGCGCCGGGCTCGCGCGCGGCCCCTACGTGCTCGAGCTGGTCGAGACCACGCCCGACGAGCTGCTCTTGCGCATCCGGCTCGACCGCGCCCCCGAGGAGGTCCCCTTCGCGCAGGCCGAGCCCGCACACTCGCCGAGGCGCCGGCCCCTGCGAGTCCCTCGCGCAGAGCCCTGATTCCGAAGCGCTCACATTTCACAGCGAGTGATTGAACGGCCCGAGCGCGATCGGGCACTCCCCGTGGATTGTCGTCGAGGCGCGGCTTCGCGATCGACGATGTACTTACGAGGAGCGACGATGACCTACACGCGCAGGTGTCTCTTGGTGATCTCGGTGCTGATCGCGGCCGGCGGCTGCACCTACTACGACGCATGCTTCGACTGGCACGACCACGACCGGGGCGATGAAGACGATCGCTGCGGGCGGGGCGAGGACTGCGAGCGCGACGCAGGCCCGCGCGAGGATGGCCCGTCCGGCGAGGACGGCGGCGCGCCGGCGGGGTGCTCGAGCGACGCGGAGTGTGCGCCCCGCGAGGCGTGCGTCGAGGGCGAGTGCCGCCACGAAGACGAGACCTGCCAGTTCGACGTGGACTGCGGCCCGGACCGCCGCTGCGTCGACGCGGCGTGCCGGCCGCGCTGTACGGAGGACGCCGAGTGCCCGTCCGGCACGCGCTGCGAGGCGGAGCTCTGCCTGCCGGCGGTCGAGTGCGCTCGCGACGACGAGTGCGCGAGCGGCGCGCGCTGCGTCGAGTCGCGCTGCCTGCCCGCCTGCGACGGCGAGTGCGCGCACCCCGAGGACGTCTGCGGCGCGGATGGGCTCTGCCGCCCCGACGTCTCGCCCCGTCCATTCTGCACGTCCGACGCGGAGTGCGCGGAGAGCCGGCTCTGCCTGAACGGCGTCTGTCGCACCCCCTGTCCGAGCGGCGAGGACATCGAGTGCTTCGGGTGGGACAGCCAGTTCGTGCGCTGCGGCCTCTCGGAGAGCGGCCTCCAGCTCTGCTTCACGCACCACGAGTGGAGCCCCGAGTGCCGGTCCAGCGCCGACTGCGACTCGGGTGAGACCTGCATCGACGCGATCTGTCACTGAGCGATCAGCGCCTCCAGGTCACCTCGGGGATCGGGAAGGCGGGGCGCGCCAGGAAGTAGCCCTGTCCGTACTCGACGCCCGCGTCGATGACCGCCGAGAGCTCGTCCTCGGTCTCGATCCCCTCCGCGACCACGCGGGCGCCGAGCTCGCGGCAGAGCGCGCTGAGGTGCCGGACCATGACGCGCTTGCGCTTGTCCACGTGGATGTTGCTGACGAGCGCGCGGTCGAGCTTCACCACCTCGGGCTCGAGCTCGAGGAAGCGCGCGAGGTTGGAGTGACCCGCGCCGAGATCGTCCAGCACGAGGTGCGCGCCGGTGCGATTGCAGACCTCGCGCAGGACGCCGCGGCAGAGATCGAAGTACTCGAAGGCGGCGGTCTCGGTGATCTCGATGAACACGCCGGCGTCGTGGAAGCCGAGCGGATCGTCGGTGCGCACGAGCCATCGCGAGCTGAGCTCGTGCGGGTGCACGTTCACGAAGACGCGCCGGTTCCCGCAGCGCTCGAAGGCGACCTCGCGGATCAGCCGGCCGAGCCGGCCGGTCGCGCCCTGCTCCACCGCCGCGCGGAAGAGCGCCTGCGGATCACGAAAGTGCTGGCGAGTGCAGCGGGCCAGCGCCTCCACCGCCCACACCTTCGACGTGCTCAGATCGACGATGGGCTGGAAGAGGACGGAGATCTCGTCCGATATCAACGAGCGAACCGAGTGCTGGTCTTCCTCGCGCGGGGGCTGGTTTCCCTCGCTGAGCGTCCAGAAGTGTGGTCGACGGCTCAGAAGCGCCTCCTCCCGAATGGGGACGCGGAGGATATCACTTCACGGCGGCGCGGAGGCGCTTCGACTTCGCGCGGACGCGTGCCCGCGTCCCGCCGAGCACGCCGAGGAAGAAGAGCACCACGAGGAACGCGGCCCGGCCGCCGCCGAGCCCCTGCGCGAGGCGATCACCGACGATGGGCGAGACGTCCCAGAGATAGTGCGCGCCGACACCGGCCGCGGCCCCGACCACCGCGGCGATCGCGACGACGCGGGCGCGATAGACCGCCATCGCCGGGAGCGCACCGAGCGCGACCACCGTCGCGATCCAGACGACGTGGTGCGCGCCCGCGAGATAGGGCAGCGGTCGGTCCGCGGCGGAGAGCGCGCGCGAGCCCTCCATCGCCAGCCAGCCGGCCCCTGTCGAGGCCACCGCGAAGAAGGCGGCCGCGAGGAGCGCGAGGCTCCCCATCCCCCAGGTCCACTGCGCGCCGAGGAGCGGCACCTCGTCCTCCTCCTCCTCGGCCTTGGCAGGCGCTTCCTTCGGCGCCTCCTCGGGCGGCGCCACCTCGGCCTTCGCAGGCTCCGGTGCGTCGAGCTCCTTCGCGACGAGCTCGGCGGGCGTCGGCTCGCGCTTCGCGCTCGCGAGCCGATGGTGATAGCCCATCGTCTTCGCCTTCTTCAGATAGAAGGCCCGATCCTTCGCGGGCAGCGCCTCGTCGGCGACGAGCTTGAGGCAGCTGCGCACGCACCCGAGCTCGGCCATCCGAAGATCGTACTCGTCGCTGTCGATCGCGGCGTCGATGCCCGCCGCGCGCGCCACGTTGCGGTACCACACGTCCGCCTTCACGCGGTCCGCCTGGTAGTGAACGCCCATCTCGTAGAGGTTCGCGACGTAGACCTTCGCGCGCAGGCTCCCCCGCTGCGCCGCCGAGCGCAGCCGCTTGGCGCCCTCCGCGAGATCGGCGCTCACGCCCTTGCCGTCGCAGTAGGCGACGCCCACGAGATATTCGGCGGCCTCGCTCCCGAACCGGCTCGCCGCCTCGAAGCACTCGAGCGCCTTGACCGCGGCGCGCGGCACGCCCGAGACGCCCGCGCGGTAGGCCGCGCCGAGCTCGAGCAGCCCTTCGGCGTCCTCCTCCGCGATGAGCTCGTCGATGCTCGGCGGCGGCCCCTCGAACACCGGGGCGGCCTCGCCCTCGTGCTCTTCCTCCGCCAGCTCCGCTTCCCGCTTCGCCTTCATGGCTCGCGAGTGTACGCCGGCAGCCGAGCTTCTGTTCCGCGGCGGATCACATGGGTCGCTCCGCTGCGTGACGGCATCCCGACACCTGCAGACGACGGCACGTGTCGGCCTAGCGTCACTCCGCTGCGCTCCTTGATCACGCCGGCCCGAGGTGCTTCCTCGCGAGCCGGCGCACCTGCTCGAGGTCGAAGGGCTTCTCGAGCGCGTCCTCCACGTCGAAGCGCTCCGCGACCTCGAGGCGCCGCACGCTGGCCGTGACCAGCACGACCGGAGGCCGCGGCTGGCCGAGCACCCGGAGGAGCTCCTCGCCGTCGAGGTGGGGCATCATCAGGTCGACGAAGAGCATCGACGGCTTGTTGAGCTCGTACTCGCGCATCGCCTCCATGCCGTTCCTGGCCGTGACGACGCGGTAGCCCTCGGCACCGAGGGTGCGCACCAGGATGTCGCAGATATCGGGGTCGTCATCGATGACGAGGATCGGACCTTGAGGCATGAGCGGCGAGCATACCGCTGGTCGGGCGGATCTTGGAAGCTCCCGCCGCGCTGGACCTGCGAGGCCGAAGCGTGTTCACTGTCCCGGTGAGACGCGCGCCGACGCCCGTCGTGCTCATCGCCGCGCTCGCGCTCGCGGCCTGCGACGGCGGGAACGTGGCGCTCGTCGTCGATCTCCGCACCGACTACCTGCCGGGCCACCAGTTCGTCGGCGTGCGCGTCGAGCTCCTCGACGCCGATCTCGGCGAGGTGCGGATGCGCGACGACACGTTCGCCACGAGCGCGGACGACTACCTGAGCGGAGCGCGAGTCGCCGAGCTCTCGAGCCTCACGCCCGGCGACGTCGCGATCCGCGTGAGCCTGCTCGACACGAGCGGCGCGGCCATCGCGCAGCGGACGACGCTGCTCACCGTGTCGAGCCAGCACGCGCTCACCGTCCTGATCACGAGCTCGTGCGAGGGCGTGAGCTGCCCCGGCGCAGCCGACGACCCGACCCACACCGCGTGCCTCGGCGGGCGCTGCGTGGATCCGCGCTGCAGCCCCGAGACGCCGGAGCTCTGCGGGGACCCCGGCTGCACACGAGACGCGGACTGCGAGAGCCCGGTGCCCTGCGCAGCCGGGGTCTGCGTCGCGGACGAGTGCTTCCTCCGCGCCGACGACGCTCGCTGCGCCGCGAGCGAGCTCTGCGATCCGCGCGCGGGCTGCGTGCTGCGCCCCGGCGTCGACGCAGGCCCGGGGTGCCCGGCGACCGAGACGTCGTGCGACGACGGCGTCGACGAGGACTGCGACGGAGCGACCGACTGCGCCGACAGCGACTGCCTCGGCGCGACGTGCGACGACGGGAGCGCGTGCACCGAGGCCGACGCCTGCACCGACGCGGGCACCTGCGGCGGCACCCGCATCGTCTGCGACGACGAGAACCTCTGCACCGACGACGCGTGCGATCCGGCGAGCGGCTGCACCTTCACCGGCAACAGCGCCGCCTGCGACGACGGCTTCTGGTGCAACGGCCCCGATCGCTGCGCGGGCGGCGCCTGCGCCCCGGAGGGCCCCGCGCCGTGCGCTCAGTTCTGCAACGAGTCGACGATGGCGTGCGACGAGTGCGTGGTCGACGACGACTGCGGCGCCGTCACCCGAGGTCCCTGGGGCGCCTGCGGCGGCTTCGCGAGCACGTGCGACGAGAGCGGCACGCAGAGCCGCTCGGTGATGACGCCGCGCTGCATGGCCGGGATGTGCAGCGTGGTCACCACGAGCGAGAGCCAGGCCTGCCCGCGCGACACCGAGGACGTCACGTGCGGCACGACGACGTTCAGCGCGTGGAGCGCCTGCAACTACTCCGACGCCTGCGATCAGTCCGCCTCGCGCACCCGCACGCGCAGCGAGCGGCGGTGCACCAACGGCGCGTGCGCGATCCGCAGCTCGACCGAGACCGGGAGCTGCTCGCGCACCGTCGCCGACGGCACCGCGTGTGGCGGCGCGTGGCTGCGCTGCTGTTCGGGGACCTGCCGAGATCTGCGGACCAACGCGCGCTGCGGCGCGTGCCGCGTGAGCTGCAGTGCGATCGGCGACACCTGCGCGTCGACCGGCAACGGCGGCTACGCGTGCAGGGGCTGCACCACCAACGCGCAGTGCCAGAGCATCCTCAACTCGGCCGCCACTTGCTACAACGTCGCCGCCCCGCCGGCGTGGTGCCAGTGCCAGTGCCCGAGCGCGGGTGTCTGCGCGAACGGCGGCTGCGGCGCCGGCTTCTTCTGCCACGCCTGCTCCGGCACGAACTTCTGCTCGCCCGTCGGCGGCTCCTGCTGAGCTGGCTTTGCGCGCGCTTCGCGAGCGCGCGGGCCGCTACGCGGCACCGACCCGCGGGCGCTTCCATCCCTGGTGTCCAGTCAGCCGGAACCGCTCCGCTCGGCGTTCCCCGCGCGAGGTGATTTCACGACAGCCTTCTGGCTGGCGGGCCCTGGCTCCTTAGCCGGGGCGGCCGTCGGGGCGCGGCTGCAGAAGGAAGGGGCCGAGGCGCACGAGGTAGAGGAGGAACGCGAGCGACCACACGCCCGAGGCCGAGTGGATCGCCGAGGTCGACACCCGCGGGCCGATCATCGGGCCCAGCGTGCGAAACAGCGTGCCGGCGAGGAGCAGGACGAAGGCCGCGGTCACGACGCGCGAGGCCTTGATCTCGCGGCCGGTGTGACCGAGCGTGACCCGCGCCATCATGCCGAGGATCAGGAGGCCGATGCAGCCCACCGTCAGCGCGTGGAGCGCCGCCGACGCCTGAACGGCCGAGGTGAGCTCCGCCACGGCGCGCAGCGCGAGCCCGATCGGCAAGAACGCGTAGCCGGCGTGGAGCACCCAGAGCATCGGCTCGCCCGCGGTGTGCTGGACGCCCCAGCGGCGCATGCGCAGCGCGTTCAGCACCGCGGCGACCGCGGCGAGCGCGCCGAGGATCGGCCCGTAGAGCCAGATCGCGTCCGCGGCGCCGACCGCCACCACGCTGGCGATCGCCAAGAGATCGATCCGCCGGTCGCTCTCGATGCCGCTCGCGCCGGTCGCGTTGCGGGTGAAGAGCGGGATCACCCGGCCGCCGACGACCGCGATGAGCACCAACACCAAGTCCACGCCGAGCCGCGTGCCGCGCCGCTGGAGCAGGAGGTCCCCCTCCAGCGCGCCGAGGTGGCTGAGCAGCTGCGCGCCGAAGAGCGCCACGATCGCGGCGACGATGCCGTAGTTGCGCCGGCTCTTCGCCCCAAAGATCGCCCGGCCGAGGACGAGCGCGAGGGCCGGCAGGAACGCGAGGTTCGCTGCGGCGACGAGCGCGGGCGGCAGCACGCCGGCCGCGAGCAGCGCAACGCGCCCCGCGATCCAGAGCAGGCAGAGCCCGATCAAGAGCGCGCCGGTGGCCGTCTCGCGCTTGGTCCAGTTGCCCGCGGCGGTCAGCAGGAACCCGGCGATGACCGCGACGGCGAAGCCGAAGACCATCTCGTGCGCGTGCCAGTCGGTCGGGATGAGGTACGCGCCGAGGCGGACATGCCCGCTCTGCACGAAGAGCCAGAGCGGTACGCTCACCACCGCCCACAGGGCCGCGAGCAGGAAGAAGGGGCGAAACCCCTTCGCGAAGAGCGCGAGAGGCACAGTCGGCAAGGAATCGGTGCGATCCGGCACGCCCCAGCATGTAGGGACGGCGGCGCGCTCAGACCAGCTGACGCGACTCTAATCTGCGTGGCGGCGCAGCACTCGGCCGTCGGCGGACACGTCGAGCTCGAACTTCTGGTTGTTCTCTCGGAACTCGATCTCGTAGACCGTCCCGCCGCGATCGTCGTCGTCCCGCTCGATCTCGCCGATCTCGGCGTTCGCCAGCTCGCGCTGAACCGTCTCGCGGACCGGCGCGGGGAGCTCGGCCATCGTGACTTCGTCCGCGTACGCCACGGGTGCGGCGAGCACGAGGGCGAGGGCGAACGGGGCTGCATGCATCCAGCTCTTCATTGGATCCTCCTCGCTCTCACGAACGCAACGACGGTGCCGCTTCGCATCGCGGGAGCCGCCACATCTTGCACGTCGCCCTCCGGCACGCCGAGACGTAATGCGTCTCATGGAGCAGAGCTGAACACCAGAGTACGAGCGGGCGACGCGGTTGATTACGAGCTTTAAGTCGCTAGACTCAACCTACTTCCCTTGATCCAACCCACGACATCAGGAGGACTCGCTCCGCGAGGAGCCCATCATGACGTACGAGAACGTGAGACAGCCGATGTTGCTGGTCGCCGAGGACGACGCGGACCTCCGCGCGCTCCTCGTGGATGCGCTGCGCGCGGAAGGCCACACCGTCGAGTGGGAGCCCTGCGGCGCGGGGCTCCTCTCGCGCCTCAGCCGCGGGCCCGGCCCCGACCTGGTCGTGACCGACCTCCGGATGCCCTGGCTCGACGGCCTCGAGGTCCTCGAGCGGGCCGAGCGCATGGGCGTGCTCGTGCCCGGCATCCTGTGCACCGGCTTCTTCGATCACGAGGTCCGTGCGCGCGCAGATCGGCTCGATGTGCCGATCCTGCAGAAGCCGCTCGACCTCGCGCGGCTGCGCCAGGAGGTGAGCCGCGGGCTCGACGAGGCGCCCTGGCCGGAGCCCGAGCACGACGGCTACGAGCCGATCCGTGCAAGAACGCCCCGCGACCGCTGGGTGGGCAGGCCTTGATCCGCCGCGGCGACCTGCTAGACCGGAGTAGGTCGTCATGTCGAGCGCGCGCACACCACTCGTCCTTCGAGCGGGCCGGCTCCAGGTCCGACGCGTCACGGCGTCCGCCGCGCCGACGTGTGCCGCGCCCGCTCACTGACGCGGTCGCGGCCCAACTCCTCCACCTTCGAGCTCGGATTCCTCTGAGCTCTCGTCGGTGAGCTCGTTCGCGAGGCCCTCTCGCTCTGAGCTCCCGCGCCTCCACCCACGTCACCCGCAACGACCGCGCATGCGCGACGTGCGGCTCCCGCCTCTCGGGCGCCGCTCCACCGCCTGCGCTGCTCCGTCGCGCATTTGTCCATCCACTTGTGCGCCAAGAGCGCGAGAGAACAACATGGAAACCAGCACCTGGCTCTCTCAGGAACAGATCAAGACTCTCCGCATACAGCTCGAGCGATCGCGCGAAGAGCTCCGGGTTGCGGCGGAGTCCGCGGCCGACGAGATCCCTCGCTTGCGGTTGGCCAGCGTGCAGGCGGCGCTCATGCGCTTCGAGACCGGCACGTACGGCGAGTGCACCCGCTGTGAGGAGCCCCTCCCCTTCGAGAAGCTCCGCGAGCGCCCGGAGGCCGCCATCTGCACGGCCTGCCAGTCCGAGCGCCGCAACGTCCGCGCGGCCGCGCGCTGAAAAGCCCGCCCTCCAGATCGAAGCGACCTTCGACCGGCTCGGCGGTCGCGTCCTGGCGGGCACGCGCACCGGCTCGGCGCTGATCGTCGATGCGCATGTCGTGGCCGCCGCGATCGAGGCCGGTGGCGCCGTCCTCACCTGGCTCGAGGACCTGCGCCGGTGGACGTGCTGCGCCGGTGGACGTGCCGCGCCGACGCGCTCGCGTTGACCTCGTGGCCACCCACTGCGCGAGACTCGAGCCTCACGGGGGGTGTTCGGGAGCGTGTCGAGGCGAGACTCGGATCTCACGGGAGGTGCTCGGGAGCGTCCCGCGCGAGACTCGAGTCTCACCAGGGGGTGTTCCCGAGCGTCCGGGACGAGACTTACTGTGCGATTCTGGCGCAAAATCGCGCCAAATTCGCACAGCGAGTCTCGCCTTGGGGTGTTCCCGAGCACCTCGCGCGAGACGCGAGTCTCACGCGGGACGCTCGATTGCGCCAAATTCGCACGGCAAGTCTCGCCCCAAAGGGGTCGGGACCGCGCGATCAGGCGTTTTCCGGCGGATCGCCGCCGTCCAGGTCCTGGTCGACGTCCTCATCCGCGAGCACGTCGTCTTCGAGCAGCTCCTCACCGGTGTTCGGGTCCACCTCGACGTCGGGGCCGTTCTTGCGCTTGCGGCGGGCCTTCACGCGCTCGTTCGCCTCGAGCACGGGGGCCAGCAGGGCGGCCCGCTTCTCGACGTTCTCCGGGTTGCCGCGATCGCGGGTGAAGAAGAGCACGCCGCCGACCAGCTCACAGAGCCGCTCGTGCCCTTCCAAGCGGGCCTCGCGCAGCGTCTTGAACTTGAAGCCCGCGCTCGGGCTGTCGAGCTCGGCCTGAAAGAGCGGCGCGAGGCGGGCGAGCTCCCGCGCGTGGTTGAGGACGGTCAGCTCCTTGAGCTGCTCCTCGCTGAGCGGCGCGAGGTCCTCGTTCATCTCGTCGATGATGGCGAGGGCGTCCTCGTACTCCGCCTGGGTGATCGCGGCGGGCCCCTCGGGGAAGTACGCGTCGAGGAAGCCGCGGATCCGGACGGCGAGCTCGCTCTCGGGGTCGAGCGGCGGCAGCTGCGCGTTGAGCGCGGTGAACATCGAGCCGATCAAGCGATCGAGCTGGATGTCGATCTCCTTGGCCTTGCCGCGGCCTTGCGACTGCTTCTTGCGGACCTGCCGCCACCTGCGCTCGAGCTTGCGCGTCGCGCGCTCGTGGCTGAGCGCCCAGTCCACCGCGCCGCCCAGCTCCGCCATCCCGAGATCGGTCGCGAGCTTCTTCATCGCGCGGAGGACGAACAGACGCCGCCCGTTGGAGAAGCGATTGAGGTCCGAGAGCTCGGTCCCCTGCTTTTCAGACACAGCTACCCCGTTTCCCCTCGAGATCACCCGAGGAAGTCGTACAGGTCACGAGACCTGAGTAACGACAACCCATCTCGACCCCACTGCACGCCGAGAGCTGCTGGACTGCCCCAACGCCACGGCCAAGCCGCAGCTGAATTTCGGATAGCAGCCTTGGCGACGGCTTGTCCAGAGAAAAATGGGTGACCTTGCTTTCGTTAACCGCCAAGGCGCCAGGACGCCAAGGGGAGGCGGCAAGGGCGCGGTTCGCGCGCCAAGACCGGACATCGTGGCCGAGGGATAGGTCAGGAGGTCTGGATTCCTTCTCCGTGCTTGGCCAGCCACGCTCCGACCGAGAGGTGCAGGTCGGGCGCGTCGGCGGCCGCGCAGACCACGCCGACGCAGGCGCCGTAGTCGATCGGCATCCCGTCCCAGCCGGTCAGGCTGGTGCCTCCGTCGATCCCGAGCTCGGCGTGCGCCTCGCCCAGCGCTCGGACACATCCATGATCCGGATCAGCGTGAGCTGCCGATGCGTCGCCGCATCCAATGCGCGCTCACCTCCGCCAGCTCCACCTCCTTCGCGTCGAGCGTGGCCTCGCTCAGGAAGACCCCATCCCAGCCTGCGGCTCGCGGCGTCTTCGTGAATAATCCGCCTGCCGAAGGACGCGCTCGCGGCCTGGCTCAGACCTCGAGCGACTCGATCGTCGAGAGGACCGAGACGAGCGTGCGGACGCGGGGGTCGTCCAGGCTGCTCTTGGCGAGCGCGCCGGCGTTCTTCACGTAGAAGGGGCCGAGGTTGCCGGACCAGCGCTCGAAGTAGCCGCGGCCCGCGAAGACGATCTCGACCGGCTCGGGGTCGGCGCCGGGGGCGTCGTCGAACTCGACGTCGGACCAGTCGACCTCTTCGCTCTCCTCGCCGCCCGGGCCCGCCACCTCGGAGTAGCTCAGGCGGACGGGGATGGCGGGGGTGCGGCGCTCGGCGTCCACGAAGAGCCCGAGCAGGGCGTCGCTGATCTTCACCTCGAGGATCGTCGCGACGAGCGCGTAGTCGATCTCGCTCTTCTGGAAGTACGGGAAGATGGCCTTGCCCAGGACGGGGAGGATCATCTTGCTCGTGACGACCTCGCGCACGTAGCGCTCGACGAGCGCCGAGGGCAGATCGAGGTCCGACGAGCGGAAGCGGAAGAGCGCGCGCGTGGCCCAGTGCTTGAGCGCGTGGACCATCAGCCGCTTGACCTTGTCGCTGACCTTGATCGACATCGGCGCGACGGCCTTGTAGGTCGTGCGGATCTCGTGCTCGAGCTCGTCGTGCGGGATGGTGAGCGTCTCGATCAGCGCGCCGAAGACCGCGCCGCTCACGCTCCGCGTCATCGCGGTGCGCACGGCGCCGACCAAGACCTCCGCGTTGTGGAGGAGGCGCGCGCGCTGCTCCTCGTCGTCGCGCGAGGGCGTCAGGAGGCGAAGCGCCTCGAGCAGCTCCGCGTGGATCGCGCGGAGCTCGGCGTGGAGCTCCTTGGCCTTGATGTCCTCGGCGAGCTTCGCGCGCAGATGGCTCGCGAGCAGCGGCACGCCGCTCCTCGGCAGGCCGCTCTCGTCGTCGCCCTCCATGGCCGCCCACTTCTCGCCGTGCCGGCCGACGTAGGTGCGGACCGCGCGCGACTCGTGATAGCCGCGCTTGACCTCGCCGTAGTCGGGGCTCTCCGGCTTCAGCGTGTTCATCTGATCCGCGTAGGGGTTGCGGATCCAGAACATGTTGTCGAAGGGCCGACCGCGCTCGCCCCAGTTGTAGATCCAGCTCGTGTGGCCGCGCGCCCAGAAGTCGACGCACGCCTCCTCGACGCGCGAGTCCCAGCGGTCGCGCGCGTTGTCGCTGCGGAGCGCGCCGAGGCTCATGTCGTACTTCGTCAGCGCGACGAAGAGGCTCGGGCGCTCGAGCTCCTCCGCGTCGGTCGGCGTCGGCTCGCCGTGGCGGATGGCGAGCCAGCGCTCGACCTGGTGCTGCATCTGGATCGCCTCGGGCTTGGTCGGCCCCGGCGAGCAGAGGACGAGCGCGGTGATCTCGCGATCGAGCGAGAACTGCTCGAAGAGGAACGTGAGCTTGCCCCGCTTGAAGACCTCGACGGCGTTCTCGAGGTTGCCGGCGTTGAGATCGGCCGGCTCGAAGCCGTTGATGCCGCGCAGCGCGCGGCCGCCCGGGAAGTCGAGCAGATCGGTGGTGCCGAAGAGCGAGCCCGAGACCGGCGCGAGCGGCAGGCGGATCTCGGCGATGAGCGCGGCGAGCACGCTCGGCTCGATGTCCACGTCGCGCCCGCTCTCGCTCGCGTAGACGCGCATCGCGCCCTGCGGCGCGCCGATCGCGTTGAGGCAGCCCGCGTCGATGACGCTCGGCTTCTCGCTCGAGGCGCGCACGTGGGCGAGCTCGACCTCGACCGCCTCGGGATGACCGAGCTGCTCGAGGCCGCCGATCAGGAGATCGCCGAGGCGATCGAGGTCCCTCGAGTAGCCGCGCCCACCCCAGAGCAGCGAGAAGACGTGGGTCCAGCCCGCGACCGAGGAGACCCCGTTCTTCCAGGCCTCACTCCGAAGCTCGGGGTGGCGGTTCAGCTCGTTCAGGTAGGGGTGGCGATCCTGGTACTTCTTCGAGAGGTCGTGCCAGACGGTGTCCCACGCGAGCCGATAGAGCGGCGGCGCCGGCGGGCCGGGCTTCATGCGGGCCTCGCGCAGCACGCGCTCGACGCGATCGGGGTCGACCGGCGGCGCGGTGCACTCGACGAGGAAGCCGGTGGCCATCGACTCGAGCATCACCTCGAGGCTCAGCACGCGGCAGTAGAAGTCGCCGCGCACGAGCGGCGCCGGCGGCGGCGCGGTCGAGAAGCGCGTGACCACGCCGGTCGACTCGACGCCCTTGGCCGGGTTGATCTCACCGAGGAAGTCGACCTCGCCCTGTCGGCTCCGGACCTTCAGCGTGCCGAGCTCGTGCGAGAGGAGCGCCCCGACCAAGAACGACTTGCCGGCCTGCGAGGGCCCGAAGAAGCCGAGGCTCTGGGGCCGGCCCCACGCGCGCCGGAGCTTGCGCATCCGCACGCTGAGATCCGAGAGCGCGTGCGCCTCGGGGGGCAGCTCGCCGGGGACGGAGAGCGCTGCCGCGCGCGCCTGTTCGATCGCTTGCTCGAGCGTGCGCAGCGTGGAGTCCATGGAGCTATCCGAGCTCCAGGCTCGAGAGGATGCTGGGCCCGAGCGCGCGCGCGGCCGGGGCGAAGACGTAGATCGAGGCGATGTAGGCGAGCCCCTCGATCGCGCGCGCGGTCATCAAGACCGCCACGTACACCTCGCCGCCGTCGTCGCTCCGGCCGGTGTAGGACGCGCTGACGAGCGGGCCCTCGGTGCGCATCACCGCGTCGTCGTCGAGGGTGACCGCGCTCCGCGCGAAGTTGCGGACCGCCTGCCGGCTCTGCGCCACCGCGTTCGCGAGATCGGCGAGCATCGTCGCCCGGTCGAGCTGCCCCTCGGCGGGCACGCGGAGCACCGAGACGACGACCTCCTGTCCGCCCGAGCTCCAGCGGTCGGCCCCTTCGAGCTCCTCGAGGTGAAAGCCTCCCGGCAGGTCCATCGCGTACAGCGGCTGATCGACTCGCATCGTCCTGGTAGAGACCACGAAACGGGCGCGCTCTGCAAGATCATGAGCAAGCCAGTCACGGTTTGCGCCGATCCGGTGCCCGCTCGCGGTCCTTCATGCGCGGGCAGCAGGAGACGCGCGCGCAGCGCGGATCGAGGCACGCCGGCACTTCTCGCGCGCCATCCGGAGCGCCACCTCGTAGGGCGTGACGCGCTCGCGCTCCGCGCGCTCGAAGATCTCGCGGAGGAGGGCTGGGATGCGAGCGCAGGCCGAGCAAGCGCCGGGCTCGCCCCTCGCCACGTCCGTCGCGGCGCCGAGGACGCCGCCGGCGTTCAGCACGAAGTCCGGCGTGAACAAGATCCCGCGCGAGGCGAGCTGCGCGGCGTGCCGAGGGTCGGCGAGCTGCTCATTGGCGCTCCCCGCGACCACGGCGCAGCGCAGCCTCGGGATCGTCGCGTCGTCGAGCACCTCGCCCATGGCGCAGGGCGCGAAGACATCGAGCTCGTGCTCGAGGAGCGCCTCGGCGCCGAGGGCCTGGACGCCGAGCTCGCGCGCCGCGAGCGCGAGCCTCTCGCCGTCCAGATCGGAGGCGACGACGCGCGCTCCTGAACGCGTGAGGAGCCGGCACAGCGCGAGCCCCACCCGCCCCACCCCCTGCACGCCCACGCGCAGCCCGTCGAGGCCCGCTGCGCCGAGGCGGTGGCGCACCGCCTCACCCATCCCGAGCAGGACCCCCTCCGCCGTCGCCGCCGCGCCGTCTCCCGCGTGCCGCATCACGTACGGCGTCTCCTCTCCGAGGATCGCCATGTCGCCGGGGTTGGTCCCGGCATCCTCGGCGACGATGAAGCGGCCGTGCAGCGTGTCGACGGCGTGGCCGAGCGCGTGCAGCAGCGCCTCGGTCTTGTCGTGCCGCGGATCGGCGATCACGACCGCCTTCGCCCCACCCGCCGGGACATCCATCAGCGCCAGCTTGTGCGACATCGCGCGTGAGAGCCGGAGCGCGTCGGTGAGCGCGCGGCTGGCGCTGGGATACGGGTGCATCCTGCAGCCGCCTCCGCTGCCGCCGAGCGCCGAGGTCCGGTGGATCGCCACGATCGCGTGGAGGCCCGAGCGCTCGTCGGAGAAGAACGCCACCTCCTCGTGATCATCGAAGTCGGGATGCTCGAAGGGCGTCATCTGCGTCTCCCTTCGCGCCCGTGCACCTCGCGTGCCCCTGACGCGATCGGCGCGAGCGAGCGCCCGAGCTATGCTCGGCCGACCCGGCCTCGCGCTCGAGTCACGCACAGGATCGCACCCGCGCTCAGGCCGACTGTGAGCCCACCCTCCCGATGACCGAGCCGCCTCCGATCCCCGTCGAGCTCACGCTCCACCCCGACGTCCTGCTCGACGCGGCCGAGCTGCGCGATCGCGCGGCGCAGGCCGCCCACGTCAAGGCCTCGGACGTGCGCCACGTGCGCGTCGTGCGCCGCACGATCGACGCGCGGCACGGGCGCGTGCGGGTGATCGTGCAAGCGGAGGTCTTGACCGGGACGAGCCCAGCGCAGGACGCGCCGGCGCCGCAGCCGCGCGAGCTACCCGCGCTCGAGGGCGAGCCGAGCGTGGTCGTGATCGGCGCGGGACCCGCCGGGCTC
>JAEZBP010000392.1 GCA_023427125.1 Pseudomonadota bacterium
ACGTCGAGCTCGACGCGCAACTCGCGCGCGGGAAATGCCCAGCTTTCCGACGTGCGTACGCCGTCGACGGTCTTCAGCATGTCGCGCAGTTGCCGCGCCTGATCCTCGAGCTCGCGCGGCTGGCGCAGTGGATCGCGGATCGCCTCGGGCCCGACGGGGAGCCGCCGCCCAACGAGGTCGTCGACTTCTTCGCCCGCCACCTCGGCTTGGTCGAGCCGGTGCCGCACATCATGGTGCTGGGTCAGCCGAGCGACACGCTCGAGGACGGCGTCGCGAGCTCGGTCGCGCAGTTCATGGATCGCCAGACCTACAACCGCTTCGGGGCGAGCGTCGTCGAGCGCGGCGGCCTCTCGGTCGCGGTGGTGATGCTGAGCTGGCGCTGGGTGGATCTCGAGCCGATCCCGCGGCGCGTGGAGGCGGGCTCGCCGCTGAGCGTGCGGGGGCGGCTGACCGGGGAGCACAGAAACCCGACGATCGTGGTCGCGGCCCCCGACGGCCAGGTGCGGCGGCTCCCGGCGGGGAGCGGGCCGGAGTTCGACGTTCGCATCCCGACGGAGGCGGCGGGGGTGTATCAGGTCGAGCTCGTCGGGCGCGGCGAGCACGGCGACACGGTGATCGCGAACTTCCCCGTCTACGTCGGGCGTGCCATCCCCGAGCGAGTGAGCTTCGGCGCGACCGCGGTCCAGGGGCGCGACGTGGAGAGCGTCCGCCGCGAGCTTCTCGCGATGCTGAACACGACGCGGAGCGAGGCCGGCCTGAGGCCGCTGACCGAGCACGCCGGCCTGGCCGAGGTGGCGCTCTCGCACAGCGAGGACATGGTCGCGCACGACTTCATCGGGCACACCTCACCGAGCACGGGGAGCGCGGCCGACCGGGTGCGCGCCGCCAGCCTGTCGAGCGGCCTCGTGCTCGAGAACATCGGGCGAGGCTATGGCGCCCAGGAGATCCACCGCGGGCTGATGGAGAGCCCCGGGCACCGCGCGAACCTCGTGAACCCCGACGTGACGCACGTCGGGATCGGGATCGTCGCCCAGGCCGAGGGCGCTCGCAGCGCGTTCATCGTCACGCAGGTGTTTCTCCGGATGAGCGAGCGCGTCGATCTGAGCGGCGCCCCCGAGGAGATCCTCACCCTCATCAATCGCGCCCGCAGCGCGCGCGGCGCGCCACCGCTCTCGCTCGAGGATCACCTGAGCGAGGCCGCGCAGCGCTCGGCGGCGGAGTTCTTCGCCGATCCGAGCCTCAGCCAGCAGGACACCGTCGACGACGCGAGCGGGAGCCTGCGTCGCTTCGCGATCGCCTACCGCCGGATCGGAGGCGTGATGGCCATCGTCTCGAGCGTCGACGAGGCCGGCGCGCTCGAGCCGACGCTCGACCCGGCCGTGCGCGTCGCCGGCATCGGCGTCGCCCAGGGCACGCGCCCCGACACCGGACCCAACGCGATCGCGGTCGTCATCGTCCTCGCCTGGCCACGCTGAGTTGAACGGTGCGCGGCTCTGTTGCTGGCGCGCGCGTTCGTGTGCGCCAGCAACTCAGAGAGCGTGAATCCATCCTGCCCGTACGTGGAACGCCGAGCGGAGCGTTCACCCGGCACACCGGGGACGGGTAGCGCCGATCGGACGGAAGGGCGCGCAGCTCGGCCCGCGCGCTCGCGAAGCGCGCCAGCAAAAACATCAGAAGCGCTCGGCGCCGTGGCCGGTGGCGGCTCCCTCGCCGACCTGCTCCATCACGTTGCCGCCCTGCTCCTCGAACGTGAAGCCGTTGGCGACGCGGTAGGCCGGGCCGTTGTCGGCGGCGATCACGACGTCGACGGCGCCGGGGTCGTCCATCATCGGGGTGGCCACCACGAGCGTGTGCTCGTCCAGGATGGTGGCGCGCTCCGAGCGCTTGGTGCCGAAGTAGACGGTGTAGCCGATGTCCTGGCGGAAGCCGTTGCCGAGGATCTGGACGGCCTGCTCGCCGCTGGTCGCGCCGGCGCGCGGGTTGATGTTCGTGACCTCGAGATCGCCGCCCTCGCTGCCCCCACAGGCGCCGAGGCCAACGAGCGCGAGACCGAGCAACGTCCTCTGTATCCACGTGCGGTGCATCTCTGCCTCCGGTTGCGGCGGCCGCGAGCCGCGCGCCGAGGGACCATATGCGACCCGCGACCGCGGGGTCAACGCCGAAGGGCGGATCCGACCAACCACCTCGTGCGCAGGCGGCGCGGTGATGCCATGCTGCGGACATCTTGCTTGGCCCCGCGCTTGACACCCCCGCGCAACCTTACCCATCCTCTTGCGCGGCTCGGGGGGCCCGATTTTGTGACGCGGGTCGAGGTCGCGGCAAGGACTGAAGCAAGGTGGCGAAGAAGAGCCTGCTCCTCGTGGACGCAGACCCGCGCAGCCTGCGGGTGCTGGAGGTCAGCCTGCGCAAGGCCGGCTACTCCGTGGCGACGTGCCGCGACGCGCCGAACGCGCTCGAGACGGTCGACCTCTCGCAGCCCGACCTGATCCTCTCCGACACCCGCCTGCCGGGGACCAACGGGTTCGAGCTCGTCGAGGCGCTGCGCCGGCGCGACGACCACAAAGGCGTCCCCTTCATGTTCCTCTCGAGCGACAGCTCGGTGGAGAGCAAGGTCCGCGGGCTCGAGCTCGGCGTCGAGGACTACCTCGTCAAGCCCATCTACATCAAAGAGATTATCACTCGTATCAACCTCACCCTCCAGCGGCAGGAGCGTGAGGGGCTCGCGCGGCGCACCTCGGTCTCGAAGACCCGCTTCACGGGATCCCTCGCCGACATGGGCCTCGTCGACCTCTTCCAGACGGTCGAGATCAGCCGCAAGTCGGGGGTGCTCGAGCTCACCAACCTCGCCATGAGCCCACAGGGGCAGCGGGGGAGCGTGATGTTCCGGGACGGTCAGCTCGTCGACGCGGAGCTGGGCAAGCTGCGGGGCGAGGCCGCCATCTACCGGCTCTTGCTCTGGAACGAGGGCGAGTTCGAGATCGACTTCCGCCCCGTGCGGGCCGAGCAGCGCATCACCAGCTCGACGCAGGCGCTCCTCATGGAGGGCATGCGCCGCATCGATGAGTGGGGACGCCTGCTCGAGCAGATCCCCTCGCTCAACAACGTCTTCGAGGTGTCCGACGAGGAGCTCGTCGAGCGGCTCGCCGAGATCCCGGACGAGATCAACGAGATCCTTCGGCAGATCGACGGGCGCCGCTCGCTGATGCAGGTCGTCGACGCCTGTGATGGCGACGACCTCGAGACGCTCACGGCGATCACGAAGCTCTACTTCGAGGGCATCATCTATCCGACGGGGCGGACGGCGACGACGAGCGACGACGCCCTCGACGAGGAGGTCGTCCCCGGCGAGCAGGTCGTCCCGGGCGACGAGTCTGCGCCCGATCCGGGGCCGGACGACGACGTGCCCTCGCTCGTTCCCCGCGCGCCCACCGAGCCGCCTCCAGCGCACCGTGCGAAGGCTAACGCCACCATCGAGCCTCCGACTTCGGATGTGTCAGTGCGTGCCGGCGTCATGGTGCCGAGGCCTGTCCATGTGTCGGAGGATCCGGGGATTGAGCCGGTCGGCATGGACTCTGCAGAACTTGCGCACGGCGAGACGCACGCGGACGAGAGCGCGTTGGATGCGGACGCGGACTCCGACGACATAGATGATGGCTCCGACGCAGATGGCTCCGAAGCAGATGGCTCCGACGCAGACGGCTCCGACGCAGACGGCTCTGACACCGATTACTCCGAAACCGAAGCTCTGGACGAGGACGGCATGAACAAGAAGGGCAGGCGCAGGCGCAAGGTGCGGACTCAGGCCGAGGCCGAGGCGCAGCAGCTGCAGGAAGCCGCGAGCAACGTCATCCAGTTCCCCGCCCAAGCGAAGCGAGCGGTGAGCGCCTCGCAGGTGGCGGTGAACGACGACGTGGGCATCACGTCGATGGAAGAGCCGGTCGCCGAGACGGCGCCTCGTGAAGACCGTGAAGACGAGACCCGCACGCGGGCTCGCGAGGACGAGCCGGTCGCGGAGGTCGAGTTGAGCGCCGATGCGGCGACGGCTGCGGCTGCTGCTGCGCCGGCCGCTGCTGCGCCGGCCGCTGCTGCGCCGACCGCTGCGACCGCGGCTCCGGCTGCCGCGAAGGAAGAC
>JAEZBP010000396.1 GCA_023427125.1 Pseudomonadota bacterium
GCGTCGAGCTCCTCGGTGACGCGGCCTACGCCGACGCGGTGCGCGAGCTCGAGGCGGCGCGCTCGCTCTATCCGACCGCGTCGATCCACTTCAACCTCGGCCTCGCGTACCGCGGGGTCGGCCGCGCGCGGGACGCGATCTCGGCGTTCGAGCGCTTCCTGACGGCCGTCGGGGACACCGGCGATCCGGCGCGCGTCGAGGAGGTCAACCGCCACCTCCGCACGCTGCGGGCCTCGCTCGTCACGGTGAGGCTCGACATCACCCCGGCCGACGCCCGGGTGACGGTCGACGGCGAGCCCATCCCGCGCGGCTCCACCACGATCCAGCTCGATCCGGGCAGGCATGTCATCGCCGCGAGCGCGCCCGGGCATCGCGAGGGGCAGCGCGAGCTCTCGGTCGAGCCGGGCTCGAGCGCCCTCGCGCAGCTCGCGCTCGAGCGCCTCGCGAACAGCGGCACCCTCGTCCTCGACGTCGACCCGAACGACGCGGCGGTGCGCATCGACGGCCGCCCCCACGGCATCGGCGATCAGGAGATCGAGCTCGAGGCCGGCACGCACGCGCTCCTGATCGAGGCGCTCGGCCGGACGGCGACGAGCGACTTCGAGATCGCCGCCGGGCAGCGCCTCGATCTCTCTCTCGCCATCGCGGGCGGCGACGATCTCACCTGGCTCTGGGTCGTCCTCGGCGTCGTGATCGCCGGCGGGGCCGCCGCCGCGGTGACGACCTACTTCGTCCTCAACCCGACCGACCAGCCGCCGCTCGCCGGCGATCTCGGCATCGTCACGACCGCGCTGGTGGGGCGATGAGCATGCGCGCCGTCACGTGGGCCGCGCTCCTGGTCGCGACGCTCGCGAGCTCGTGCACTCGCGATCGAACCCAGATCATGCTGCGCATCCGCACCGACATGACCCAGGGGCCGAGCGGCGAGCTCGGCTCGATCCGCGTCGAGGTGACGAGCGAGGGCGAGCCCGAGCCGGCCCTCGACGCCGTCTACGAGCTCGGCAAGGGCGCGACGCTGCCGGCCACCCTCGCGCTCGTGCCGGCCACCCAGCGCGAGGGCCTCGTCGAGATCGCGATCGAGGCGCGCGATCCGAGCGGCGCGACGATGTTCACCAGGCACGCTGCGGCGCGCTACGTCCCCGAGCGCACGCTGCTGCTCGACGTGGTGCTCGCCGCCCGCTGCCGCGACGCCGGCGCGCAGAGCTGCCCGAACGAGCAGAGCTGCGGCCTCGGAGGGTGCGAGCCGATCCTGGTGCCCGACCTGCCCGACTTCGTCGAGGACATGGACGCGTCGCTGCCGACCCACGACGCCGACGACGGCGGCGTCGTCGGCGTCGACGCGTGCACCGCGATGTGCGAGGGCACGTGCGTCGACACCACGACGAACATCAGCCACTGCGGCCGCTGCGACAACGCCTGCACCGCGCCGGCCGGCGCCACGCCGACCTGCGCGTCGAGCGAGTGCGGCTTCGAGTGCGACGACGGCCTCCACGCCTGCGGCGAGGCCTGCGTCTCGAGCACCTCGCTCGACAGCTGCGGCACCTCCTGCACCCCCTGCCCGACGACCACCGACGGCCTGCCGACCTGCGACGGAACGGCGTGCGGCTTTCTGTGCAACCCGGGCTTTCGCCGCACCGCCGGCGGCTGCGTGCCGGGGCCGAACGTCGATCCCCCGAGGCCGATCGCGCCCGCGAGCTTCGGCCGCGTGACCTCGCTCAGGCCCACGTTCCGCTGGGCGCTGAGCGCCGGGACCGACGGCGCGCTCGTGCAGGTCTGCGAGGACCGCGAGTGCACGAGCGTGCTCGCCTCGCGCGAGGCCGGAGGCGGCGCGACGAGCGTCCGCCTCGAGAGGGAGCTCATCGTCCCGTCGACCGGCTCGCGGCGCCTCTACTTCCGCCTCTTCGGTCGCTCCGGCGACGCGACCGGCGCGAGCCCCAGCCCGACGTGGTCGTTCGTGCTGCCGGCGCGCGACGGAGGGACCGACACCTCCTTCGGCGCCGCCCTCGACTTCAACGGCGATGGCCTCTCCGATCTCGCGGTGGGCAGCCAGGCCGATCGGGTCCAGCTCTACACCGGCACCGCGACCGGGCTCGCGACGGTCGCCACGCCCCTCACCCAGGCGGCCGGCTCGGAGTTCGGCGTCTCGGTCGCCAGCGCCGGGGACGTCGACGGAGACGGCTACGCGGACCTGATCCTCGGCGCGCCGGGGATCCGCCGCGCGTACATCTACCGCGGGAGCGCCGGCGGGATCTCGACGACGCCGATCACGCTGGTCGGCGCGTCCGGCAGCGACTTCGGGCGCGCGGTCGCCGGCGCGGGCGACGTCAACCGCGACGGCTACGCGGACGTGCTGGTCGGCGCGCCCGGCGCGGCCGAGGTGCTGCTCTACTTCGGCGGGCCCACGATCGACGGCGCGGTCGACGTGACCTACTCGGGCCCGACGCTCTCGCGCTTCGGCGCTGCCCTCGCGGCGCTCGACGGCGACGCGGACGGCTATGGCGACATCGCGATCGGCGCGCCGGCGGAGGGCAAGGCCTACGTTTTTCGGGGCGCCGCCACCCTCTCGCCGGCCATCGCCTCCACCTCGGCGAGCGCCACGCTCACCGGCTCGCCGATCGAGGAGTTCGGTGCGTCGCTGGCCGGCGCGCTCGACGTCGACGGAGACGGCCACGCCGATCTCCTGGTCGGCTCGCCCGGCGCGGCGAGCGGCTCGGCCGGCGTGCGCCTCTACCTCGGCGGGAGCGGCGGCGTCGCGACGAGCGAGGCGCGCGCGTGGGCGTTCCCCGGATCGGGATCGACCTCGGACTTCGGCGCGGCGCTGCACGCGGCGGGCGACGCCAACCGCGACGGCTACGACGACTTCTTGGTCGGCGCGCCCGGCGTCGCGAGCGCGTACGTCTTCCGCGGGCGCGCGCCCGACGGAGAGGACACCGCCGCCGCGACCTACTCGATCGGGCTCGCCTCGCGCCTCGGCGCGGCGGTCACCAGCACCGGCGACGTGAACGGCGACGGCTACGACGACAGCGTCATCGGCGCGCCGGGCCAGCAGAGCGCGACGCTCTATCTGCACACCGCGACCGGCCTCGCGTCGAGCGGCGCGTCGCTCTCGAGCGCTTCGGCGGGCTTCGGGACCGCGCTGGCGGCCCTCTGCCTGCCCGGTCCCGCAATCACGGAGCGAAGCGGAGTGACGGTAGGCCGACGCAGCGGAGCGACCCATGTGATCGAGGAGGAGCGGACATGACGAGCAGCGCTCGGGTGGCGATGGTGGCGTGCTTGCTCGCGCTCGGCTGCGACGAGCCGCCGAG
>JAEZBP010000199.1 GCA_023427125.1 Pseudomonadota bacterium
CTCGTGGGCTCGGAGATGTGTATAAAGAGACAGGAGGCCGGCTGCGGGACCTTCTGATCGTCGGGTCAGCCCGCGGGCGGCGTGCGGCGGGGAGGGCGGCCCTCGGAGGCCTTGGCGGCGCACTGCGCGAGATAGGGCAGGGCCATCTGCACGATGTCGATGTCGGGGTCGAGCTGCTTGCCGAGCCCCTCGGCGACGAGCACGCCGAGGTTCACCACCGTGAACACCGGCTCGACCTGGATCCGATGGCGGCGGAGGATGTTCATCATCCCCGAGAGGACTTGAGTCACCTCGACCTCGCCGAGCTTCTTTCCGTCGAAGCGGTCGAAGAACTCCATCGTGTCGCGCTCGTAGGCTGCGTAGTCCTTGGTGCCGACCGCGGGCGAGTAGCTGTAGAAGAGCCGCGCCGCCGCGCGCCCGTCGTTGGTGCCGAGCGCCTGGAAGGTGTCGATCCACGGGCGCATCAGGTCATCGGGGATCTCGGCGACCATCCCGAGATCGATGAACACCATCGTTCCGTCCTTCTGCATCAGGATGTTGCCGGGGTGGAGGTCGGCGTGAACGAAGCCGTCCTCGAAGACCATCTTCAGGATCGCCTCGCCGCCTCGGGCCGCGAGCCGGCGGCGCGCCTTCTTGTCCACGATGAGCTCGGGGTGCGTGGCCTTCACTCCGTCGATGAGCTCCATGGTCAGCACGCGCTCGGTGCAGAGCTCCGGGTGCAGATCGGGCACGCGCACGCCCTTCACCGAGGCGAAGTTCGCGCCGAGGCGGCGGTTGTTCATGGCCTCGAGCCGGAAGTCGAGCTGCGAGCTCAGCGCCTCGCCGAAGCGCTCGACCGAGCCGGGCAGCGAGAGCAGGTGCAGCGAAGGGACGACGTCGAGCACGCGCGCGCCCATCGAGAGGATCGCGAGGTCGCGCTCGATCTGATCGCGCGCCTCCGGCCGCTGCACCTTGATCGCGACGCGCTCGCCGCTGACGAGCCGGGCCTCGTGCACCTGCGCGACGCTCGCGGCCGCGATGGGCTCGCGCTCGACGTGCTCGATGCGCGCGCGGGAGACGCCGAGCTCGTCGTCGAGCACCCGCTCGACCGTCTCGAAGCTCGCAGGCGGCACCGCGTCCTGCAGCCGCGCCAGCGCCGTGATGTAGCCGGGGCCGAGCAGATCCGGGCGGCTGCCGAGGATCTGCCCGAACTTCACGAACGTCGCGCCGAGCCGCTCGAGGGTCTCTGCCAGGACCTCGCCGCGGAGGCGCTCTCGCGCGGGCGCGTCGAGCTTCGGTCCGAGGAGCCGCCGCCACAGGTATCTCGGCAGGACCGTCAAGAAGACGACCGCGATCCAGAGGAAGCGAGGGATCAGCCGGAGCGCGCGCATGCGGGGCCCGAATCGGTTAGCACGGAGGGGAACATCGCGCCGCGCGTGCGGTATCATCGCCCCATGCGTACGTGCTTGATTCTCTGCTTGTCGGTGCTGGTGGGCTGCTCGGGCCGAGCGGTCGGCAGCCCCGACGGAGGTCCTCCGGCCACCGACGCCTCGACGACGCCTGACGCGCGAGTCGAGAGCGACTCGGGCACGACGCCGGAGCCCGACGCGGGACCGCCCGACGGGGGGCCTCCGGCCTGCGCATGCCCGACGGTCCCGACCTCGTGCACCGAGCCGGCTCCCAACGTGCCGACGTTCACGCCCGAGGCCGCCGCGATGGGCGCACAGCTCTTCGACGTGATCGCCTGCGCCGAGAGCACGCTCCAGATCGCGATGTACGAGGCCGAGTGGAGCTGCGTGCGCGCGGCGCTCGAGGCCGCGCTCGAGCGGAGCCCCACGCTGACGATCGACATCGTCACCGACGACGATCGCTGCCCGCCTGGCGCGTGCCTCTTCGACGCGCTCGAGGCGAGCGATCGCGTGACGCTCGTGCGCGACAACCGCGACGGCTACATGCACCACAAGTGGGTCGTCGCCGACGGCGAGCGCGTGTGGGTCAGCTCCGCCAACCTCAGCCAGCGCTCCTACTGCGTCGATCACAACAACGCGATCGTCGTCGAGGAGCCTGAGATCGTGGGCGCGTACCAGGCGCTCTTCACCGAGATGCTCGGCGGCGCGTTCGCGCCCGTGCCCCGCGAGCCGCTCGTCCGAGGGAGCTACACCGTCTACTTCAGCCCGGACTCGCCGACGACCCAGCCGGCCGACTGGCAGGACGAGATCATCGCGGCGATCGAAGCCGCTGAGGCGCGCATCGAGATCTTCATCAACGCGTGGACGGTCGACACCTACGCGGCCTCGCTGGTCGCGGCGCACGAGCGCGGCGTCGAGGTGCGCGTCCTGGTCTCGCACCTCTACGCCGACGGCGGCCCGGCGCAGACCGCGCTCGAGAACGGCATCGCGGTGCGCCGCGGCAACATCCACGACAAGACCATCGTCATCGACGACACGGTGTTCACGGGCTCGGCGAACTGGAGCGTCAACGCGCGCACCAACAACGAGAACGTCCTCGCGATCCGCGACGCGGCGGTGGCCGCCGCCTACCGGGCTCGCTTCGACGCGGTCTTCGCCAGCGCGCGCCCGGTCGAAGACGCCACTCCGTGAGTTGCGCGCCCTTCGCGCGCGCAGGCCGAGCAGCGCGACTCATCCGTCCAGTCGGCGCTACCCGTCCGCGGTGCCGTGAGCTGGGAAAGGCTCCGGCACTCCTCAGAGCAGGCGAAGCACGGCGGGGCGACCGCCGTCGCCGATCCGCAGGAGGCGCGCGCTCGCGCGAGGGGGGAGCGCCAGCACTACCTCGACCGACTCGCCGGCCGTGATCGCGACCGTCTCCTCCGGCGCGATCCAGCGATCGCCCTGGCGGCGGCCGATGACGGGCGCCGCGCGCATGTCGCCTCGCGCATCGAGGCTCCACGCCTCCCAGGGCTGGCTGACGGAGCTCATCGGCGGCAGCGAGGTGGCGCGCGGCGACGAGAGCCCGACGACGGCCAAGCACCCGCCGAGCCCGACGTTCAGCGCGGTCTGGCCC
>JAEZBP010000316.1 GCA_023427125.1 Pseudomonadota bacterium
TTGAGCCGGCGCAGCTCGGGCACGAGCTCCTCGGGATCCGGATCGCCCTCGAGCGCCGCGGTGACGCGCTCGTGCTCGTCCGCGATCTCGCGCGCCGCCGGCGCGGCGCTCGTCAGGAGCAGATCGACGTCCTCGGGGTGGCCGACGAGCGCGCTCGCCAGCGTGCCGCTCGCGCCGAAGAGCGCGATCAAGCGCCGCGTGAGGCGCGGCTCCGCGAGCAGGAGCTTCTCGTAGGGCCACTGCCCGCCGAGCCGCGTGAAGAACTCCGCCAAGAAGCGCAGCGCGCTGTCGGGATCGGCCGCGCCGGCGACCTCGTCGAGCAGCATCCGCCCGAGCTCCGGCACCCGCTCCCAGGTCACGGGGCCGAGCGGCGCGTTGGCGCGGCGCGCGAGGCGCACGAGGTGGCTCGCCGACTCGAACGCGTCCTCGACCGGCAGCCTCTCGGCGAGCGGCGCGGCCAGCTCGTCGGCGCTCGCGCCGTGGGCGACGCGATCGAGCAGCCCGTCCCAGCGCCCCTCGGCATCGCCGTCCTCGGCGCTCGGGAGGAGCGAGCGGAAGAGCGCCTCCACCTCGCGCCTCGCCCGATCGAGCGCGGCGTCGAGCGCGGCGGCGCTCTCGTAGCCGAGGCTCGAAGCGAAGCGCGCGAGCTCGTCGGGATCGGCGGGCAGCCGGTGGGTCTGGTAGCCGGCGCGCACGTGGATGCGGTGCTCGATGCGGCGGAGCAGCGCCCACGCGTCCTCGAGCGCCGCGGCCTCGCGATCGGTGACCAGCGCCGCCGCGCGCAGCCGCAAGAGCGCCTCGAGCGTCCCCGGCACGGCGAGCTCGGGGTGCCGGCCGCCCCAGACGAGCTGCAGCGTCTGCACGAAGAACTCGGCCTCGCGGATCCCCCCGCGCCCGAGCTTCACGTCCCGCTCGAGATCCACGCCGAGCTCGCGCCGCGAGCGCGCGATCATCTCGGCCATCTGCGGCCCGATCGTGGGATCGACCGCCCGCCGGTAGATGAAGGGCCGGAGCGCCTCGAGCAGCCGCTCGCCGAACGCACGATCGCCGGCGATCGGCCGGGCGCGCAGCAGCGCCGCCCGCTCCCAGGTCCGCCCCCACGACTCGTAGTAGCGCTCGGCGCTCGCCAGCGAGTTCACGAGCGGCCCTTGCCCGCCCTCGGGCCGCAGGCGCAGGTCGACGCGGAAGCAGAAGCCCTCGTCGGTCACCTCGGAGAGCGAGCGCACCGCGCGGCGCACCACGCGGTTCTCGAGCTCGTGGACGCTCATCAGGCCCGAGCCCTCCGGCCCGACGACCGTGGCGTCGTCGGTCTCGTAGAAGAAGACGAGATCGACGTCGCTGCCGAGGTTCAGCTCGAGCCCGCCGAGCTTGCCCATGCCGAGCACGGTCAGCGGCACCTCTCTTCCGTCGGCGTCGAGCGCCCGGCCGTGGCGCTCTCCCTCGAGGCGGCGCGCGTGGCGGAGCGAGGCGTCGATCAGCGCGGCGGCGAGGAAGGCCATCTCGGCGCTGGTCCGATCGATGTCGGCCAGGCGGAGGATCTCGCGGAGCGCGATGCGCACGATCGCGCGGTGGCGGAAGCGGCGCAGCTCGCCGCGGAAGGCGGCCTCGTCCTCCGAGGCGGCGAAGGCCGCGAGCTCGCGCGCGAGGCCCGCCTCGTCGCTCGGGTGGGCGAGGGGACGGGCGAGGACGTCGTCGAGCATCCGAGGCTCGGCGAGCACGAGAGGAAAGAGGGCAGGGGCGTGCTCGGCCACGATGGCGGCGACCCGCTCGTGCTCGGGGGCCTCGCGGCCTCCGCGCGCTCGGACGGCCTCGATGGCCTCCTGGCCTCTTCGATCGATCGTCTGGCGGGCGGGCGGCACTTTGTGTTTTAAGCAGCAATTACAGGTGGCTGTGGCCTGGAGGACGGCTCTCCGGACCACGGTTGACGGGGTATGGGGCGTGGAGTACAACCCCGCACCCTGCCGGCCGGCCCGGGATGATGCCTGGAAACAGCCCGCTCGGGCCAGGGGTTGCGGGGGCCACGCTGGCCCTCACGACGCTGGTCGCTACGACACTGGTCGCTACGACACCGGGTCCCCGACCTCCCGGGATCCCTGGAAACCGCTTCTAAGCCGAGGTTTCGGAACGTGCTCCTCACCGCTCTCGAGTTTCTTTGGTGGCTCCAGCCCGAGGCGGGCGGTGGCGGAGGCGGCGGCGCTGCCGGCGGCGGCGCTGCCGGTGGCGGCGATGCCGGCGGCATGGGCTGCGGCCTGCAGATCGGCATGTTCGCCGTGATGATGCTGGTCTTCTACTTCGTGCTCTTGCGCCCCGAGCAGAAGCGGCGCCGCGAGCACGAGGAGATGGTGAAGTCGCTGCGCAAGGGCACGAAGGTGCGCACGACCGGCGGCATCCTCGGCGAGGTCGTCACCGTCAACGACGACGAGGTGATCCTGCAGATCGCCGATCGCGTCCGCGTCAATGTCCTGCGCGCCCACGTCAGCGCCGTGATCGACCCGAAGAAGGCCGAGGCCGAGAAGGCCGAAGCGGAGAAGAAGGCCGACGCCTCGTCCGACAAGAAGAAGGACAGGAAGGACGCCGACAAGAAGAAGGACGAGCCCGAGGGCGAGTCCGACGAAGCCCGGGACGAGGCTTGATCATGGACAGAAGCTGGTACCTGCGCTTCTCCGTCGTGCTGCTGGCGATCCTCGGCGGGCTCATCGTGCTCTGGCCAACCGCCTACTACATGTCGGAGCAGTCCCATCGCGTGGACGAGGGGGAGACCGTCGACGAGATCGCCGCGCGCTATCATGCGGACCCGGCGCGTCTGCGCGAGATCAACGACCTGGTGGTCGCCGGCGAGAATCGGCGGACCCTGGAGCCGGAGGCGGGGCAGCTCCTGCGGATCCCAGGGACCTTCCCGATCCCCGACTTCATCCTCGAGAACGTGAACCGTCGCATCACGCCGGGCCTGGATATCCAGGGCGGCCTTCGGATGATGTACACGGTGGACATGGACGCGGCGACCGAGGATCGCCGCAACACCCGCGCCCAGCAGCTCATCCGGCAGCTCGGCGAGAAGATGAACATCGTCGACGAGGACGAGGCGCCCGACGAGGCCGAGATGGCGCAGATCCGCGCCAGGGTCTCGGCGCAGAGCAGCCCGGCGAACCTCCGCCTGATCCGCTTGGTCTTCGAGAACCCGCGGGATCTCGCGCTCGTGGATCGCGACCTGGTCCGCAGCTTCGGGGACCTCACCGAGGACGGTCGGGAAGACGACTCGGTGACCTTCCTCCTGACGGAAGAGAGCCTGGAGGAGCTGCGCACGCTCGCGGTCAACCAGGCGCAAGAGACGATCAAGAACCGCATCGCGGAGCTCGGCATCCAAGAAGGCAACGTCCGCGCGCAAGACATCGACATCTCGGTCGAGGTCCCCGGCGCGTCGGAGCAGCAGTTCGATCGCATCCGCGAGATCATCAGCCAGACGGCGCAGCTCGAGTTCAAGATCGTGGACGACGCGAACACCTTCGCGATGACCCTGCGGAGCGAGCTCCCCGACGGGATCGCGCTGCGGGGCAGCTCGCTCTTCGCCGAAGGCCCGGGCGTCTGCCCGGAAGGCGTCGAGCGGCCGGACGCGCCGAGCGGGCAGTGCACCGCGCACACCCGGCTCAAGAGCTTCGTGGAGACGGTGGTCGCGTCGGGGCGTGTCCCGGGCGGCCGTATGTTCGCGATCGGTCGCGCCGAGAGCGACGAGGAGCGGGCGCCCGGTGAGGGTGGGGCCGAGCCCGACGCTTGGACGACCTACGTGCTCTACGAGCAGCCGCCGAACGGCAGCGACCCCGTGGGCGGCGAGCACCTCGAGGACGCGCGCGTCGCGAGCGATCCCCAGACCGGCTCGCCGCTCGTGACGTTCGCGACGAACGCCGAAGGTGCGCGCCGGATGCAGGCGCTGACCAGCGCCAACCTGCAGAAGCGCATGGCCATCGTCCTCGACGACGAGGTCGCGAGCGCCCCCGTGATCCAGGGGGCCATCGGCGCGCAGGGGCAGATCACGCTCGGCGGCTTCCGAGACTTCAACACCCTCCAGCAAGAGGCGCACGATCTGGTGGTGGTCCTTCGCGCGGGCGCGCTCCCGGCGCCGATCATCGCGCAGAACGAGCAGTACATCGGGCCCACGCTCGGCCGCGACGCGGTCGAGGCGGGGGCGCTCGGGGCGCTGATCGGCATCCTCCTCGTCCTCGTCTTCATGGGCCTCTACTACTCGGCGGCGGGCCTGGTGGCCGACGTGATGGTGGTGCTCAACGTCTTCCTCCTCTTCGGGATCATGGCCTTCTTCAACAACGACCTGACGCTGCCCGGCATCGCCGGGATCGCGCTGACCGTCGGTATGGCCGTGGACGCCAACGTGCTGCTCAACGAGCGCATGCGCGAGGAGGTGCGCATCGGCAAGAGCCCTCGCGCGGTGGTGGATCAGGGCTTCAAGCGGGCGTTCTGGTCGATCTTCGACAGCCAGTTCACGACCTTCATCGCGGCGGTGGTCCTCTACCAGTTCGGCAGCCCCGAGATCCAGGGCTTCGCCCGCACACTGATGATCGGGATCGTCACCTCGCTGTTCACCGGGGTGTTCTGCTCGCGCGTGATGTTCGACTGGTTGGTCAAGGGCCTGAAGGTCTCCACGCTGAAGGTCGGGTGAGAGCATGGAGTTCATCAAGCCAGGCCTCGTAATCGACTTCATGCGCCCGCGGCGCATCGTCATGATCGTCAGCGCCGTGCTGGTGCTCGGCAGCCTCGCGAGCTTGTTCTACCCCGGCCCGAACTACGGCACCGACTTCGTCGGGGGGACCGAGGTGCAGGTCGCGTTCCGCGGGCCGGTTCAGTCGGAGGAGCTCCGAGCCGCCCTCGGGGCGCTCGACTACGAGGCGCCGGAGGTCGTGGCGGTCGTCGAC
>JAEZBP010000417.1 GCA_023427125.1 Pseudomonadota bacterium
CCGAGAACCCGATCCGGATCTCGGAGCGCGGGGCACCGGCTCAGCGACAGTCCTCCCGGATCTGGAGGATCTGGTTGGCCCCCGGGACGCTCACATAGATGAGGCCCGCCGCGTCCAGCGCGACGTCACAGAGCGTCCACGTGGGGAGGAACCCCTCGACCGCCGGGATCCCGGCAGGCAGGCGCGAGACCACCACGGTGCGGCGGCCCGATCGATCGAGGGCGACGACGCGGTTGCGCCCCGTCTCGCACACGTAGAGGGTCCCGTCGCGGCCCAACGCCATCCCTTCCGGAGCGAGCAGATCGGTCGCGCGCACGCGCGGAGCAGAGAGCGGCCGGCCGTTCGCAGCGAGGGCCCAGACGGTGCCCGTCCCCCAGTCGGCCGCGAACAGCGATCGATCGTCGGCAGCGAGCCCGATCGGGAGCGCGAGCCCACTCCCGATCGTGTGCCGCTGGCCGCTCACGGGGTCGAAGCGGACCACCTCTCCGGTGCCCGCCTCCGCCACCACGAGGTCACCGCGGAACGAGACGGCGTTCATCGGGGCCGCGAAGTCGAGGTGCGCGCTCACCAGCGCTCCCGTCTCGCGATCGATCACCTGCACCGCGTTGGCGAACCATGACGTGGTGACCAAGTCGTCGCCGTGAGGGGCGACCGTGAACGGGAGCGAGAGCGCCGCCGTGCCGTCGTTGAACACGGTCGGAAACACGTCCCGTTGCTCCCCGAGCGCCGCGCCCGTGCTGCGGAGCGTGGAGACCTCGGCGGACCACACCCGCGTATGCCAGCCGTGGCCGGTGACCGCCAGGCCGCCGGCGGCGACGAGCCCTCCTTCGACGACGGTGGCGCGGCGGCCATGACGGATCCTCTCGACACGTCCGTTGACCCAGTTCGACGTGTAGAGGACACCCGCAGGATCGAAGTCGAGCCCGTCGACGCCGACGTCCGTGGTGGCGACGAGCTCGGGGGTGGCGTTCGCGTGGCGCAGGCGGAGGACGCGGCCCGTCAGGTACTCGAGCACGTAGAGGGCGCCGTCCGGCCCGAAGCGAACCGCGATCGGCTGGTCGAGGCCCGACGCGAAGACCGACACGGCGCCGCTGTCGCGGTCGACTCGGATGACCTCTCCCGTGAAGATCATCGCGGCGTAGACGCCGCCGTCCGGACCGGCGTCCAGCCCCTCGAGGCCGACGAGGCCGCTCGCCACGAGGCGAGGCGGCTGCACCCCGGCAGGGTCGATCTCGAACAGCTCGTCGCCTACGAGGAAGCGCCCGACGAACAGTCGGCCGTCGGGGAACACGGCGATCCCGTCGGCGCCTTCGCCGACGTTTCCGATGAAGCTCGCGGTTCCGTCCGGGGTCCGCTTGCCCACGTCACCGGAGAGGAAGTTCGTCCAGTACATCGTGCCGTCCGACCCGAACACCACGTCGTCGGGGGTGCGCACGCCCTGGTCGAAGCCGACCTCCTCGAGGATCGCGCCCGTCCGGGGATTGAGCCTGCGGATCGCGTGGTCGAGGATGTTGGTGACCCAGAGACCTCCTCCCGGGTCGAACGTCATCCCCGCGCCGGCCCGCGACGCGGGCCCCTGCGACAAGACTCGCCCCGTGTACCCGGGGCCGAAGCGAAGCTGAGCGCTCACCGGGACGCTCAGGCTCAACAGCCAAACACACAACCATGGTAGGGCCCACCGCATCGGCATCTCCTCTCTCTGCGCACGAGCGCGCCCCTCATCGTGCGGCGGCTCGTGAGGCCCCGGACATCCTCTGAACCAGGTAGAGCGAGGCGATGAAGCCGCGAGGAGGTCAGCGGATGAAAAGCGAGAGGCCGGCCAGGAAGAGGAGCGCGAAGAGGCCGAGCTTGAAGCGGCGCTCGTCCACCTTGCGGTGGGCGAGCTCGCCGAGCAGCACCCCGACGGGCAGGGCGATCGGCACGAACAAGAGCGGCTCGAGCGTGGCGAGCGTGTAGGTGCCGTCGAGCAGGAAGCTCGCCATCAGCGCGCCGTCCATCACCAGCCACACGACCGAGAGCGTCGCGCGCATCTCGCGCTTGGGCAGCTCGCGGCCGACCGCGTAGACGAGCGGTGGCCCGCCCGTGGCGTAGGCGCCGTGCACCACGCCGGCGAGCGCGATGACGCCGTTCGACACCCAGCGCGCGATCGGCTGCTCCTCGCCGGGGCTGCGCAGCATCCGCACGAGCTCGCGGAGCGCGAGCAGCGTGACCATCACCGCGAACGCCGGCTCGACCCAGGCTCCGGCGATCTCGCGCACCACGAGGTAGCCGATGACGCCGCCGAGCAGCATCAGCGGGAGGATGCGCGTGGCGAGCATCCGCCAGCGCACGCCGTCCGAGTGGCGCAGCACCACGTAGGTGGTCTGCGCGAACGACATCAGCACCGCCAGCGCGACGACCTGCCGGATCGGCAGGAGGTGCGCGCCGAGGGTCACGCAGAGCAGCGTGCTCGCGAAGCCGACCGCGGTCTGCACGGTGAACGCCAGGCACGCGACCAGCGCGAAGCCGATGAGCGCGTGCTCGCTCATCGCTTCATCGCGGCAGCCGCGCGCAGAGCTCGAGCGGCGCGGAGAGCGCCCACACCCGCGGCTCGAGCTTCTGCGCCAGCCGCGCGCGATCCTCGGGCGGCCGGCACCAGAGCGCCGACGCGCCGATCATGCCCGCGCGATGCGCCGCCTCCACGTCCATCGGCGTGTCGCCCACGTACACCGCCTCGTGCGGCCCGGCGTCGATCGCGGAGAGCGCGCGCACCAGGCCCTCGGGATCGGGCTTGGGCGCGGGCACGTCGTCCTCGAGCACCACCACGTCGAAGTAGCGCTCGAGCGGCAGCGCGCGGCAGGTCGCGGCGAACGCGCGGCGGCTCTTTCCGGTCACGACGCCCATCGGCACGCCGCGCCCGCGCAGCTCCTCGAGCATCTCGGGCACGCCCTCGAAGAAGCCCCCGAGCAGCTCCTCCGCCAGCGCCTCGTAGCTCTCGCACATCCGCTGGTGCAGGCGATCGCCGAGCTCGGGGCCGAACCAGTCGAGCAAGAAGAGCCGCTCCGACGCCGGGCGCCGCCTCAGCATCTCTTCCCACGTCGGCACCTCCTCGAGCTCCGCCGCGAACGCGCGCCGGTAGGCCTCCGCGTAGAGCGCCCCCGTGTCGATGAGGGTTCCGTCGAGATCGAAGAGCACCGCGCGCATGCGGCGCGCATTCTGTCCCTCGACCCGGGCGCCGGCCAGCCCCGCGGTCGATCAGGCGACCAAGGCGGCGCGGACCGCTTCGACCGCCTCGATCAGCGCGCCGCGGAACGCCTCGTCGGGCTCGGTGTGCGGGTGGCGTGGGGCGAGCCAGGCCGCCGCCTCGGACACGTCGGCGCAGAACTTCGTCGGCGTCGGGCGGCGGCGGAGCGCGTGGACGGCCGAGAGCGCATCGAGGACCGCGCTCGTCCCGGTCCGCTGCTCGAGCACCGTCACCCACGCCTCGAGGACATCGGCGAAGCGATCGAACGTGCGCGCCGAGAGGACGATGTTGGGGAAGGTGGCGGGCGGCGAGCGCTCCTCGAGCACCACGAGCATCGAGACCGAGGCCTGCGCGCGCCGCACGATCGCCTCGAACGCGTCGATCACGCGCTCGATCCGAGGTCGCGTCGGCGCCCCTCGCCAGATCAACACCACGACGCGAGCGTGCTCCCCCACCGCGAACGCGTCGTCGGAGACCTCGATCACCACGGGGGCGCGCACGCCCCATGGTAACTCAGCGTGAGCTGGTCGGACCGCGCAAACCTCGGTGAGCGCTCGCGAGATCGGCGCCCTCGGAGCTCGACGCCGGGATGCACGCCTCGACGAGCTCGGTCACACGCGGCCTGCGCGACAACCAGGACACCCTCCTCGACGACGCGCACTTCGCGTCCGCTCATCTCGAGCTCGACCTCCATCGCTTCTGGCTCGAGCGTGCGGTGCCCGGGCGTGGCGCGCCTCGCAAGCGGGCATAGCTCACGGCCCGTGACCGAGACCACGGATGCCGAGTCGGGCGGACCGCCCATGGCCGTGCAGCGGATCCTCGAGCACCAGGTCGAGGCGGGCATGCGCGAGCTCTCGCGGCCCTCGCGCGGGCTCCTGCTCTCCGGCCTCTCGGCCGGCCTCGACGTCGCGTTCGGCCCGATGCTGATGGCCGTGCTGCTCACCCTCTCGGCCGGCGCGCCGGAGCTCTGGCGCACGCTCCTGGCCGCGAACGCGTACGCCGTCGGGTTCATCTTCGTCGTGCTCGGCCGCTCCGAGCTCTTCACCGAGCACACCACGGTGGCGACGTTCCCCGTCCTCGATCGGCGCGCCACGCTGCGTGACCTCGGCCGCCTCTGGGGGCTCGTCTACGTCTCGAACCTCGCCGGCGCGCTCGTCTCCGGCTCGCTCGGCGCCGTCATCCTGACCTCGCTCGGCGTCGTCGAGCCGCGCGCCGCGCACGACATGGGCCGCGACATGGTCGAGCACCCCTGGTGGACCATCGTGGTCAGCGCCATCCTCGCCGGCTGGCTGATGGGCCTCCTGAGCTGGATGGCGCGCACGACCCGCGCGACCATCGGTCTCATCGCGGTGGTGTGGATCGTCACCGTCACGATCGGCCTCGCCAAGCTGCACCACTGCATCGCCGGCACCGCCGAGGTCGCGATGGCGATCGCGGCGCCGGGCGGGGACGTGAGCGTGGCCGACCTCCTGCACTTCCTCGTCTGGTCCACGCTCGGCAACGCGATCGGCGGCTCGGTCTTCGTGGCCCTCGTCAAGTTCGGCCACGCCCGCGTGCCGAGCCCCCGCGAGGAGTCGTAGCCCGGCCGGTCAGCGGCGGCGGATCACGATCGTGCCGGCCGACGAGTCGACGATCCCGCCGAGGACCCGCATCATCGCGGGGATCGGGCTACTCTCGCCGCCCCGCGATCCGAACGAAGGAGATCGATGTCGCTCGCCCACACCCTCCGTAGCGCGAGCCGCGCCGCGCTGCGCCGGCACATCCTCGAGGGCCACCCCGTCGATCCCGGCGCGCTCGAGGGCTACGCCTATCGGGGCACGAGCCTCGGGCTCCCTCGCTTCGTCGAGCGCGCGACGTGGAAGACGTTCCAGAAGACGTTCTGGCGGCACCCCGACGGACGGCTGCTCGGCTGGAACGTGAGGCTCGAGCAGGACGGGATCGACGCGCCGAGCCGGCCCAAGCAGCGGCGCGGCGTGCCCGTGACCGAGTGGCCCTACGAGGTGATCGCGCCCGCCGGCGTGCCGATGCCCGAGGGCTTCGGGCGCGGGTTGATCATCGACTACTCGCGCGCGCCGAACCCGCTGACGCAGCGGCTCGTCAAGGACCCGCTGGTCGCGCTCGAGCCGGGCGACGCCAGCGCGCTCCTCGGCGTGAGCTACCTCGTGATCGGCGGGCGCTCGATCGAGACGCCGACGTACTTCACGCTCGAGCGCGATCACCCGATCGACTTCGTGCCCGACGTGATCCGGTAACGCGCTCCCCTCTCGCCCCGCAATGCGGTTACCCTCGCCCTCTCGCCAACGGAGGAGGACGACATGAGCGGAGCGAATGGGGACCTGCGCGTCAACGGGGAGCGGCTGTGGAGCTCGCTGATGGAGCTCGCCGCGATCGGCGCGACCGACAAGGGAGGCGTCTGCCGCCTGGCGCTGACCGACCTCGACAAGCGCGGGCGCGATCTGGTGCTCGGCTGGGCGCGCGAGGCCGGGATGACGGTGACCGTCGACAAGATCGGCAACGGCTTCATGCGCCGAGCCGGCAAGAACGACGCGCTGCCGCCGATCATGACCGGCAGCCACATCGACACCCAGCCGACCGGCGGCAAGTTCGACGGCAACTACGGCGTGCTCGCCGGCCTCGAGGTCGTGCGCACGCTCAACGACCACGGCATCGAGACCGAGGCGCCGATCGAGGTGGCGTTCTGGACGAACGAGGAGGGCTCGCGCTTCGTGCCGGTCATGATGGGCTCGGGCGTGTTCGCGAAGGCCTTCACGCTCGAGACCGCCTACGCGGCCAAGGACGTCGCCGGCAAGACGGTGAAGGAGGAGCTCGAGCGCATCGGCTACGTCGGCGACGAGGAGCCCGGCGCGCACCCGATCGGCGCGTACTTCGAGACGCACATCGAGCAGGGGCCGGTGCTCGAGGATCACGACGTGACGATCGGCGTGGTCACCGGCGTGCTCGGCATCCGCTGGTACGACTGCACCGTGACCGGGATGGAGGCGCACGCGGGCCCGACCCCGATGATGCTTCGCAAGGACGCGCTGCAGGTGGCGACCCGCATCATGCAGGAGGTCGTCGCGATCGCGCACCGGCACGCGCCGCACGGCCGCGGCACCGTCGGCATGGTGCACGTGCACCCGAACAGCCGGAACGTGATCCCGGGGACGGTGAAGTTCTCGATCGATCTGCGGAACAGCACCGACGCCCTCGTCGACGAGATGGACGCGGAGATCCGCGCGTTCGTCGCGAAGACGAGCGAGGAGACGGGCCTGCCGATCAAGATCGAGCTCGTCTCGCACTACCCGGCGCAGCCCTTCCACGACGAGTGCGTCGCGGCGGTCGGCCGCGCCGCCGAGCAGCTCGGCTACTCGAACATGCGCGCCGTCTCGGGCGCCGGCCACGACGCGGTCTACATGGCGAAGCTCGCGCCCTCGGGGATGATCTTCATCCCCTGCAAGGACGGCATCAGCCACAACGAGATCGAGGACGCCAAGCCCGAGCACATCACGGCCGGCTGCAACGTGCTGCTCCACGCGATGCTCGAGCGCGCCAAGGTCGTCTGAGCGCCGCTCAGAGCTCGCCGGTGAGCGCGCCGACGCGGAGGCCGCCGCTCCGGGTCACGAACGCCGTCTTCAGCTGCGCGGAGACCCGCATGCCGAGGCGGCGATCGCTCGTGATCAGCGCGACGCGCGAGCCGGGCGGCAGCTCGCCCACGCGCCGGCCGAGCGCGCGGTAGAGCGGCGTGAGATCGGCGCCCTCGTTCAAGCGCTGGCCGTAGGGCGGGT
>JAEZBP010000352.1 GCA_023427125.1 Pseudomonadota bacterium
ATCGTGCTCGGGCGCGGCATGCCGGCCGAGGAGCTCGAGGCGCAGAGCGAGCCCTTCCTCCGCGTCGACGTGAAGGAGGACGGCGAGCCGCTCACCCTGCGCGAGGTCGAGCGCGCCTACGTGGCCCGCGTGCTCGAGCACACCGGCTGGAACAAGACGAAGGCCGCGAAGCTGCTCGGCATCACGTTCCCGACCATCCAGCGCAAGGTCCAGGACTACGACCTGGGGTAACGGCTACCGAGCCGCGCAACGTAAACGATGGTCGCGAATGCGGGCTGCGTGATGGTCTTCACCTACGGCCATTGCGAGGAGGACGGTCGCAGAGTGCTCGGCCGCGTCAAGCCGCGACCTACGGCCGCCCGCTAATCTAGGCGGCCCTTTGAGCCGTCCTGCCCGCTCTGCGGCGGTCTCCTCGTGGGCGATAAGCGACGGGTTGCCTCCGGCGGTGAACCTACACCTGGTAGTTCCGGAACGGGGAGCAGCAGAATTTCCGGAACTACCAGGCGGGAGCTCCTGGCTCGAGATGGGACGCCATCAGATAGCCTGCGCGTAACCCCCGTGAACCACTCCTCTAACTAAGGTGCCTCGGAACAGTGTGATGCCCGCGGCGCCGCGTCGCGTCCCAGCAGGGAGCGCGGGGCCTGGGTCCGTCAGCTCGGGACCGCCCAGTTCATCCCCAGCCAGCGGACATCCCAACACGCGGTGCGACCAATCCAGTACGGGCGCTCGGGCGCACCTGACCGTCGCGTCAGGAACAGGTCGCCGCGGCAGAGAACGCACGTCGTACCCAATGCACGGGCATTGGAGGCATTGGATCACGTGTTCGCGTCGAAGCAGGAGGCCGCCAGGGCCGTGCCGCCGCGATGCGGAGGCGGGGCACCTTCACATCCGAGCTGCGCGGTACGTGAGGACAAGAACCTGCGGGAGACCGTGACGTACCGAAGTCCAGCACTTGGCGGTAGATGGAGGATCTGTCAGAGTGCCTCTGGATCCGTCGATGGCACGCGACCTCGGTCCTCTTGGGGGCTGCGGGAGAGGGGTGAAGGAGGCACGCATGGGGAGGGAACGGAGCTCGCGCCGCAGCCACAGGGCCGTCGTGGTCGCCTCCACCCTTGCGGGGCTGCTCCTCGTGCTGCTGTGGGCGGCTTCCAGTCGGGCGCCGGTGGGGGCACCCCCATCGGCGAACGTCTCATCGTCTCCGACGGCTGCAGCTGGGACTGTCAGGTCCGACACGGACGGGCCCGACGAGCCCGAGCAAACCGACGATGCCGGGCCGGGCCCGCTCGCTTCAGCGCGGAGCATAGACTCCGCGTTGATCTCTGCTGTCGCTCAGTTCCGCGCCCTCATGCTCTCCAATCCGCTGTACAGCCGCTGGATCGTCTGTGCGGACCCCGAATGTGGTGTGCTTCTGGACGAACTGCTGGAGCTGGCGCTTTCGGAATTCTGGCACTTCGTCGAGAGTGATGCGTTCGGACTCGCGGGGCTCAGCGCCGAGGACGTTGTCGACGAAATCGAACGGCGATTGCAGCTGTCGTCAGATGATGGCGAGCGCACCGCGATGCTCGCACTATTGGACAGGACGCCCGGAATTCGTCGCCGTGCTCTGCCGTCTGCCCTGTACGCGCTCGAGGGACGGACTCCTACCGAGGCACGCCTGATCCTCGACCGGCATGGCGTGATGCCCCTGCCCAGCACCGATGTGGTGACGAGGGTCTCGGATCTCGCGGTCGATCCGACGCGACCTGACTCGCTACGGTATGCAGCGCTCACGGCACTCGGGCATCCGACTTCGGGTGCGTCCCTCGTCGAACGGACGCTGCAGCTGCTTCGCGAAGGCGCGCACGCTGGCCTAATTGATCGCGCTGGGGCCGCGGTTGGGCGCTGCGGATGGGAGTGTCGGCACGCCATGCCCGCGCTGCTCGGAAGCGATGATCCGGCGGTTCGACGAACGGCGTACCGAGGGCTCGCCCTGGTCCCGACCTCCGAGAGGAGTGCCCTGCGCGCCTACCTCTCCTCGGTCCGGGCGCTGGTCCCACCAGCGGGAGCAGATGAAACCGAACGAGAAGAGCACATGCGTTTCGTGGCCCTGCTGGGCGGGAGCTGATGGAACCGAAAAGGAGGAGATCATGAACACGATGATTAGGTGCTGTATCGTCATGGTGGTAGCCGCAATGGGAGTACCCACCGCCGCTGCGTTCTGCTCGTCGACCTGTCCGACAACGTCGACCTCAAGTCTCGAAGTTCTGCGCCTTGGAACGAGCGGCGGCTCATGCTGCGACGGTGTTGGTGGAGCCGAGACGATCATATTGGCGCGGCGCTCGAGTGACAATCGCGTGGGCGCATGCGTTCTCAGCGGTGGTAACTGGACGTGGCGCAGTCTATACGACACCAGTGGTTCGGTGATTACCTGGACCACTATGGCCAAGGATGCTTCGATATGTGCCGGGGCCGGGAACGACATCATCCGTGTACAGGCCACTTCGTCGAGCTGCAACGGAACGAGCATCGCCGCCTGGTCATACAGCGGGTATCGACTGGAGATGCATGGCGAGGGAGGCGCGGATGACATGATCGGAGGGCCCGGGAGTGACCGGGTTTGCGGTGGGGATGACAACGATGATATCAGCGGCGGTGCCGGCGCAGACGACGTAGATGGCCTCGCGGGTGACGACATCTGCGAAGGCGGAACCGGTGATCTGGACACGGTCTGGGGCGCCTCAGGGCGAGACTACGTTCTCGATGTTGCCGGGCTCAACGAGACGCATCGTAGCGAATCGGGTGCCGACCATTGCCTGTATGACAACGACATTCATCCAGACACTAACGATGTGATCGACTGCGGGACCGACAGTGATATCACTGGGAACTGTTTGGGAACGCCAGTGGTGATCAACGGCTGCGAGACGGTTTGCAGTTCGTGTTGGTTCTACTGAGTTGGCGGCGACCGCTAGGGCAGGATGGGCGCTGGGACGCGATGGAGGAGCTGAGGTGACCATGGCACCGCGTTATGTTCGTGCCGTGGTCAACTTAGCTGCACTGGCCGGAGTCATCGGGAGTGGCTGTTCCTGCGGTACACCGCATGCTCCTGATGCGTCGATGGATGCAAGCCTCGACGCGGCACGGGACGTGGGGCCGCCCGACGCGAGGTGGCTGCGGGACACGTCGGTGTTCGTTCCGCGAGACGGTGGCGCGCTCTCGTACGAGCCATGCGCCGAGGACCTGCGCTTCACGACCATTGCATGGCCGGACCCCTTGCTTGCACTCGACTTGGGGGCCGGCCGGCTCTATGGGCAGGGGGAGAGGCTGTCCGTTACTTGGCGCACGGGTGATCCGTTCGATCCAGATACTGCGATTGCTTGGGCTACGTTCTCAACCACTACGAGTAGGATGGAAGTTCTCCGGTCTTTTCGGTCGGAGGATCCGGTGATCGCAAGCCCGGCAGCGATTGGAGGCGGGCCCGAGGACGTGCGCCTCTACCTCGCCACTCGTGACGAGCCGCGCGCATTAGGGGTTGTCGAGGCTTCCGTATCGGGGGAGAGTCCGTTTCTTTTTATGGATAGCATCTCATCACCGTACTCGTTGAATGGTGTGATCGCGGGGGAGACAATCGGTGTTGCAGGGTTTGCGGCGGGCGACGGCTCTTCACCGTACCTCGTCCGACTTGGGTCGGATGTCCGCCGCTATCCAATGCCGTCAGGGTTTCAGGTCGACTCGATGCTTCTCTCCGACGACGAGAGGAGGGTCGCGTTCACGGCGCGGGAAGTAGGGACGCTCCGTCAGCTGGCGGGCGTGCTCGACCTCGAGAGTGGTGCGAATCGCGTCGTGGAAGTGCCGGCCGATTCGTTTGCCGGGGAACCGCAGAGCCTCGTAGCCGTGCATTTCCCCAACGACGGTGCGACCATCGTCGGCGCGCTGAGTGTGAGCTCCGGACGCATTCAGCTCGCGTATCTCTGGCTGGACGCGGAGCTGAGCTTGGTGGGAAGCTGGACCGTGCCTGTGTCCTTCCGAGACTTTCCGCCGGTTCTGGTCCCCGCCGTGCGCCAGGGGCACGACGTTCTGCTGACGCTGACGGCAGAGCTCGGTGGCCGTTACCCGCTCTACGCCGGCCTCTCCTCCGGGCCAGGGATCGTCAGAGGGGCTTCCCGACCGATTGCGATCCTCCCGAGTCGGCCATGGAGCGTGCGCGCCTGGGCGACGGGGGCCGACGCTGTGGTGGCGTTCGCCGCCTCCGAGCTCAGCGTCCTCCGACTGCGATGCGTACGTTGAGCAGGGGTGTGCTGTCGCTACTCGCGCTCTTGAGCGCGGTGTCGGGCTGCTATCGGCACCACGCGCGCACCGAACTCGACGATGCGGGCACCGAGCAGGACGCCACAGCTGCCGATGGCGCGACAGACGACGCGGGTCCGTGCACGATCACTTGCCCGTCTCCGATGTTGTTGGCTCAGTCGACGCTTCCTTGGGCTTCCGCGGTTCCCTGGGCGGTCGTCGGGCTCGCGGCGTCCGGTGAACGGGTGGCTGTGCTCACTGCCGAGCAGCTCGACGGCGGGACCGAGGACGCGCACTACACACTTTACCTGTACACTGGCGACGGGAGCACACTTTCCCGAGCCCCACTGCGCGGCACGGTGTCTAACGTCCAGTCCATCGACGGAATCCTGATCGCACAACCTACCTCGTTCGTGGCGGTCGTACTGTGGCGACGCGGCGTCCGCGATGAACGACGGGCGGGCCTCGCGCTCATCGAGTGGAGCATTGACGGCGCGTTGCGTCGGCAGGAAGACGTGCTCGAGCTGCCATCGCTGGCCGAACCTGACTGCCCCAGCTGCAGTGTGCATGCCTCATTCGTCCGTCAAGGCGAGGAGGTCATTGTGATGATCGTCGAGGGGGACGTTCTGCGCACGGCACGGCTCGACCTCACATCGGCCAGCGCGTCGTTAGTGGATGCGGCGGCGTTGCCGTTCAGGCGGCGCCGCGGCGAGCCGGTCTCCGGTTCGTCGGACGGGGGACGCACGATCGCTGCCATTGGCGGGACGGCAGCGGGCGCGCCACCTGGTGAAGCGGCACTCATAACCATCGAGGACGGAACAGGCCTGACCATCGAGCAGGTGCCAGGTGTGACGAACGATCCGCCCCCGCGGCTCGCCCCAAGCGGCGCTACGCTCTGGCGCTTCGTGACCGATGCTGCGCGGGCGACCGACAGCGCGATCCTCGGTTGGGAGATTGGGGGGCGGGGACTGAGCGAGCCAGCCTGGAGGATTCCCACTGCGATGGGTTTCCCACCCACCAATCTCCAGATCTTGGGCGGAACGGTCGGGCCGAGCATTCTCTGGAGCGGGCTGGATCTCACGGACCCGGAACGCTCTGACCTCTACCTGGTGCCTTTGGAGGGCGAGGTCGAGGGGTGCGACGTGGTCCAACCGGCGCGGGTCGCGAGCTTTCCGTGGGCCCTCCGCTTGGCTGCCGACCAGCCGTTCGCCGCGATGAGGTTTGGCGACGACGTCCTCGTTGCGGTCCTCGGCGAGGCGGTGGGCAACTCGACGCTCGCGCTGCTGCGGCTTCCGTCGTGCACGCGATGAACACCGTTACGGCTAGCTAGCACGCCGCTCGAGGATCGGGTGGAGGAGCGCACCAAGCAGCTGGAGGAGACCCGCGACGCGCTCGTCGACGCCGAGCGGCTCGCGGCGCTCGGCCGCGCCGGCGCCGCGCTCTCGCACGAGCTGCGCAACTCGCTCAACACGCTCTCGGTCGGGATGGACGCGCTCGGCGCGAGCGGCGACTCGGCGGTGCGCCAGCAGGTGCGCGGCGAGATCGGGCGGCTGCGCAGCCTCGCCGATCGGCTGCTCGACTTCGCCCGGCCGCGCGAGCTGCGGCCGACCCGCTTGATGGCCGGCGAGCTCGTCTCGATCTCGGTCGAGCTGGTCGAGGACTACGCGCGCGAGCACGAGGTCCGCGTCGAGGTCGTCGACGAGGATCCCGAAGAGCCCCTGAGCGTCGAGGGGGACCTCCTCCTCAGCGTCTTCACCAACCTGCTGCGCAACGCGGTCGAGGCGGTGAGCGGACTGCCGGACGAGCGGCGGCGGGTCTCGCTGCATGCGCGCGTGGAGGGCCGCTCCTGGATCGTCTCGGTCGAGGACGCGGGCGCGGGGCTGGCGCCGGAGCTGCGCGGGCGGGTCTATGAGCCCTTCACCTCGGGGCGCAGGGGCGGCGTGGGGCTCGGGCTGGCCGTCGCGCGCCGCTTCGTCGAGCTCCACGGCGGCGAGCTCGAGCTGGCCTCGGGCGCCCTCGGCGGCGCGTGCTTTCGCGTGATCCTCCCGCTCGGCGAGCCGGCCGAGGCGACTCCGAACCGAAAACCGGGTGAAGCATGAGCCCCAGCGTCCTCCTGATCGACGACGAGAAGTCCTTCCGGCTCATCCTCGAGTCCGCGCTCACCCGCGAGGGCTACGCGGTGCGCACCGCGCCCGACGTGAAGAGCGCGCGCGCCGCGTGGACGGCGGCGCCCGCCGATCTCGTCATCGTCGATCGCAACCTGCCGGACGGCGACGGCGTGGACCTCTTGAGCGAGCTCAAGCGCGAGGCGGTGGAGAGCAACCTCGACGCGACCTTCCTCGTGGTCACCGCGTACGCCGACGTCGACAACGCCGTCCTCGCGCTCAAGCACGGCGCCGACGACTACGTCACCAAGCCCGTGCAGCTCCCGGATCTGCTGGTGAAGCTGCGCAAGGGCCTCGAGCGGCGCGCGCTCGAGCGGCGCGTGCAGGCGCTCCGGCGCCGGGAGCCCGACGTCGCGGCGATCCTGCGGCGGACGCGGAGCCCGAAGATGCAGCGCGCGCTCGAGATGGCCGAGCGCGTCGCCGAGAGCCCCGACACGCCGGTCTTGATCCAGGGCGAGAGCGGCAGCGGCAAGGACATGATCGCGAGCTTCATCCACGCGCTCACGCCGGGGCGCTGCGAGTCCGCGCTCGTCGAGCTCAACTGCGCGGCGATCAGCGAGCAGCTCGCGGAGAGCGAGCTCTTCGGCCACGAGCGCGGCGCGTTCACCGACGCCAAGGTCGCCAAGCGCGGCCTGCTCGAGCTGGCCGACGGCGGCACCGTCTTCCTCGACGAGATCGCCGACCTCGGCCTCGGCGTGCAGGGCAAGCTCCTGCGGGTGCTCGAGACGATGCGCTTCCGCCGGGTCGGCGGCACGCAGGATCGCGAGGTGAACGTGCGCGTCGTGTCCGCGACCCACCGCGACCTCGAGGGCGCGGTCCGAGACCGCGCGTTCCGCCTCGACCTCTTCCATCGCCTCGACGTCTTCCACCTGGTCGTCCCGCCGCTGCGCGAGCGCCCCGAGGACATCCTCGATCTCACCGAGCAGTTCATGACGGTGACCGCGCGCCGGCTCGGCCGCCCGATCGAGGGCATCGCCCCCGAGGCCGCCGAGGCGCTGGCCGCGTTCGCGTTCCCCGGCAACGTGAGGGAGCTGCGCAACGTCGTGGAGCGCGGGGTGATCCTCGAGAAGGGCCGGCAGCTGACGCTCCGCTCGATCGTGCTCGGGCGCGGCATGCCGGCCGAGGAGCTCGAGGCGCAGAGCGAGCCCTTCCTCCGCGTCGACGTGAAGGAGGACGGCGAGCCGCTCACCCTGCGCGAGGTCGAGCGCGCCTACGTGGCCC
>JAEZBP010000422.1 GCA_023427125.1 Pseudomonadota bacterium
CCGGCGGCGCCGTCGTGGCTGGCGCCGGCGACGGCCGCGTACCCGAGCGGCGGGCTGCAGCCCATCCTCGTGTCGCCGCTGACGCCGAACATGTCGCCGTCGGCGTCCCGATAGAACGTGGTGAGGACGCCGTCGTCGACCACCCCGTCGCAGTCGGCGTCGATGGCGTTGCACGCCTCGGTGGCGCCGGGGTTGACCCCCGCGAGCGTGTCGTCGCAGTCGGTGCCGCAGAGGAGCGAGCCGTCGAGCTGCGTGTTGCAGCAGCCCACGCGGACGAAGGCGTCGCCGTCGAGATCGCCGGCCGCGCCGCCGAGCGTCGCCGGGTCGCAGTCCTCGTCGTGTCCGGCCGGATCGCAGATCTCCGCGTTGCCCGGGTAGCGGGTCGGGTCGTCGTCGTCGCAGTCGTCGCCGGCGCACGCGATCGCGTCGTGCCCATCGCCGTCCGCGTCGGGCGCGGTCTCGCAGCGGCTCGCGCAGCGGTCCTCGTCCTCGAGGCAGGCGGAGGTCGCCTCGCAGGGGGCCTCGCGGGCGACGCAGCCGAAGCGGTTCGCCGCGCTGCTCCCGGGGATGCAGCGCTCCTCGCCGTTGCAGAAGAGGCCGTCGTCGCAGTCGCTGTGCTCCGCGCACCCCTCCTCTTGCCGAGACGCGTCGAGCGCCGAGCCCGCGTCGACGCGGATCGCCGCGTCGGGCTCGAGCGGCGCCGGGCCGTCGCACGCCATGAGCGCCACGGCCACCACCGAGACACGCCACCATCGAGCCTCTCGCATCGTCACCTCCGCCTCGCCCCGAGGGTCGCCCCTTCCGCCGGGCGCCGGCATCGTCCAAACGGATGAGGCCGCGGCCCGCACGCGGCGCGTGCGAGCGAGCGAGCCGTGCGTCACCCTCGCGTCCGATGAAGGACGACGACGAGGGGGGGCGCCCGTGGAGCAAGGACATCCCGGAGGGCCCCTGGGACTACGCGGTGATCGGCTCCGGGATGGGCGGGATGACCACCGCCGCGCTGCTCGCGAAGCTCGGCAAGCGCGTCTTGGTGCTCGAGCAGCACTACGTGCCGGGCGGCTTCACGCACATGTTCAAGCGGCCCGGCTATCGCTGGGACGTCGGCGTGCACGCGGTCGGCGAGGTCACCCCGCACAGCCTGACCGGCCGCATCCTCGCGGCGCTGACCGACCGGCAGCTCGAGTGGGCCTCGCTCGGGCCGGTCTACGACGAGTTCCACTTCCCCGACGGCTATCGCGTCGACTTCCCCGACTCTCCGGCGCAATTCCGCGAGAACCTGCTCGAGGCCTTCCCCGACGAGCGCGAGGCGATCGACGCCTACCTGCACCTCACGCGCGCCGTCTCGAAGAGCATGAAGAGCTACTACCTCGCGCGCATGGCGCCCGAGCGCGTCGGGCGGATCACCGATCGCCTCCTCGGCCGCTCGGCGCAGCGCTACCTGGGCATGAGGACGAGCGAGGTCGTCGCCGAGCTGACCGACGACCCCAAGCTGCGCGCGCTCTTCACCGCGCAGTGGGGCTACTACGGCTCGGTCCCGAGCCGCTCCTCGTTCGCCATCCAGGCGCTCGTGGTGAAGCACTTTCTGCACGGCGGGTACTACCCGGTCGGCGGCGCCTCGCAGATCGCGCGGACGCTGCTCTCGACCGTGGAGAAGGCGGGCGGCTGGACGGTGATCCGCGCCGACGTGGAGCGCATCCTCATCGAGGACGGGGCGGCGCGCGGGGTGCGCCTGCGGGATGGGCGCGAGGTGCGCGCGCGGCACGTGGTCAGCGCGGCCGGGGTGGCCTCGACGGTGCGGAGGCTCCTGCCCGCGCCGCACAAGGACGACACCTGGGCGGCCGAGGTCGAGCGCCTGCCGCCCGCGCCGGCCCACGTCTGCCTCTACATCGGCTTCGAGGGCGACATCCGGCGGGCCGGCGCGTCGGCGGCGAACAAGTGGTTCTACGAGACGTGGGACATGGAGGCGAAGGGCTGGGAGATCGATCCCGACGCCGCCGACGTCGGGCGCGCGCCGGTGCTCTACTGCAGCTTCCCGTCGCTGAAGGACCCCGCGCACGAGCCGGGCGAGCGCATGCGGCACACCGGCGAGGTCGTGACCTTCGTGCCGTGGGAGGTCTTCGAGCCGTGGCAGGGCGAGCGCTGGAAGAAGCGCGGCGCCGACTACGAGGCGCTCAAGAAGAAGCTCGAGGCCCGCATGCTCGAGCAGCTCCTCGAGCACGTGCCGGGGCTCCGGCCGATGGTGAGGCTCGTCGAGCTCTCGACGCCGGTGTCGACCGACCACTTCGTGCGGCCGGTGCAGGGCTCGATCTACGGCATCGAGCCGACGCCGGGCCGCTTCACCAACCGCTGGCTGCGCCCGCGCGCACCGGTGAAGGACCTCTTCTTCAGCGGCAGCGAGGTCGCGACGGTCGGGGTCATCGGCGCGATGATGGGCGGCGTGCTCGCGGCGGTCAGCGCCGAGCCGATCGACGCGGTCCGCTGGCTCGCCCCGTTGGTCCGCGGGCGCGCGGAGGACCGCGGGATGCTGCCCGGCTGAAAAGGAGCACGCCGACAGAGCTGGCGTTTGCGTAAGCACGCCCAGAAACGGGGGGTGTGCGAGCGCGGAGCGCGAGCCGGGGGGCGGAGGCCCCCCTCGGAAAAAGTGCCGGCGGTCGATTGACTCGTCAGTCAATGGCGCCAGGATCCGCGCTCGTCAAGTCCAGAGCGCTCGGCGGTGGCCGAGCCAAAGGAGAAGTCGATGCGGTTCATGGGCGCAGGACGGGGG
>JAEZBP010000463.1 GCA_023427125.1 Pseudomonadota bacterium
CTCTCCGACGACGAAGGTCGTCGGCCCCGTTGAAGCGTCGTCTGTGCCGGCATCGTCGGCGCGATGCAGCGGCGCGCTCTCCGACGACGAAGGTCGTCGGCCCCGCTGAAGCCGCAAGGCAGACCTACGCAGCGCGACGCCGCCGTCCCGAGGTCTCCCGCGCGGCGTCGAAGATCGAGCCCGGCGCGAGGTGCGCGTAGCGCTCCGTCTCCTTGATCGACCTGTGGCGAAGGAAGTCCCTCACCTCGACCAGCGACCAGCGACGGCCCCACGACCCCATCAGCAGGTGGCTCGCCGCGGTGTGCCGCATGTCGTGCATTCGCACCCGTCGCGCGATCCCGAGCCGCGAGCGCCAGCCCGGGCGGCGGGCGCCTCGGGCCCAGTAGTCGGCCCACCCCGCCGTCGAGCCGCGCCCGCGCATCGCCCCGAATCGATCGGGGCTGCGCCAAGGGAAGACGAGGTCGGTGTCAGCCGTCGCGCGCCGCCATCGAAGCAGGAGCTCGCGCGCCATCGGCAGAAGCGGGACGTAGCCGACCCGGCCGGTCTTCGGCGGCCCCGCGTACGAACGCCGAACGATGACCTGTGGCCGGTCTCCGTCGAGGATCACGTCCGTCCAGCGCAGCCCCCACGCCTCGCCCTTGCGGAGGCCGGTGTAGACCAGCGTGAGGTAGATGATGCGCTGCTCCTCGGGCATGTCGCGGCACGACGCGATGCGCTCGATCTCGTCGGTGCTCAGGAAGGTCCAGCCGTCCTCCACCCTGACGGGCAGGATGAGGCGCAGGCCCGACGAGGGGTTCGCTTCGATGAGCTCCTCTTCGACGGCGTACGCGAACGCGCCGTGCAGCAGGTGCGCGGTCTTGATCACCATGCTGCGAGAGAGCGGTCGGCCCGTGTCGGCGGTCGCGCGGCCGCCAGACACGACGCGCGACTGACGGCCCGAACGGCGGAGCCTCGAGCGCATGAAGTCGCGCACGTCCGAGCGCCGGATCTCGGCCAGAGGTTGATCGATGAAGCCCGCCTCGAGCACGTGGCACCGCCAGTGGCAGCGCATGTCCCGGATCGACCGGAGGCCCTCCTCCTCTTTGATCTGGAGCCACCTCTCGCCCCAGCTCCGCAGCGTCATCATCGAGCTCATCGGGCAAGCCCGCGGGGTAGGTCACGATCGCGTGCACGGTGCGGAGCGGCAGCAGCACATCGCCGACGGCGTCTCGCGGAGGATCCCATTCGCTGTCCGCATGCGGATCCCATACCGCGGCCCCGTCGAAGCCGCGCCCGCGCCGCCGATCGAGCTTCGTCGGCGCTGAGGCCACGAGCCGCGCGGCGAGGTGGCGTCGAGGCGACGGGCAGGATCGGCGCGCCGGGCGCGGAGCTCAGCGGGCTCGGTGGGTGACACGCTCGGGTCGTCTCGTGTCGGCTGGTACGCGCTGGGGTGTTCCCGCCCTCCCCGCGTCGAGCTCATCGCGCGGCGGCGCTGCCCTGCTCTCGCGCGTAGTGCGTGGGGGGCCGTCCCACGTGCCGCGTGAAGGCCACGCTGAAGCTGCTCGCGGAGCCATAGCCGACCTGCTCCGCGACCTCGGCCACGCTGACGGTCTGCCGCCGCAGCAGATCCTTCGCCAGGGCCATGCGCCAGCCGAGCAGGTACTCCATCGGGGCGACGCCCACGGCGCGCTGGAAGCGCTCGAAGAACGCCGAGCGGGAGAGCGCGGCCTCTCTCGCCAGCAGCGCGACCGTCCAGGCGCTCGCCGGGCTCTCGTGCATGCGCCGGATGGCGGCCGCGACGCGCTCGTCGGCGAGCCCGCGCAGGAGGCCCGGCGACGCCGCGATGCCCGCGGTGGATCGCAGGGCCTCGATCAGGAGCACCTCGAGGAGGCGGGCGAGGATGACGTCACGGGCGGGCCGCCGCTCGCGCGACTCGTCTCGCACGAGCTCCATGAGCGTCGAGAGCCTCCGCTCGCCGCGCACGTGCACGATCTGCGGGAGCAGCGAGACGAGCAAGCTCGCGTCGGGGGAAGCGAACTGGCAGTGTCCCACCAGCATGCGGACGTCGGGGCGGCCGTCCCCCTCGCCGAATCGGACCTCGCCGCCGGGCAAGACGACGTGCGCGCTGTCGCGCCGGCCCTTCGGCGGCTCGACGCTCGACGAGGTGAAGTCGAAGACGGACGGGACGAGGACGAAGTCACCCTCCTCCAAGAGGATCGCCTCTCGATCGGCGACGACGAGGCGGCTCGTGCCTTCGAGCAGCGCGCAGTAGAAGGGGCCACCGCTCTCCGCGCGCCGGACCTGCCACCGACCGTAGGCGCTCACGAGCTTCGAGAACGGCGCGCTCGGCTGGAGCAGCCTGACGACTTCGGCGAGCGGATCGATCACGGCCGGACTCCTGCAAACGAGATACGGACTCTGGGTTGTAGCACCTCCCTTCGTCGATCTCTATCGTTCGGTCTCCCCAAATCAACACCGAAGAGGAGACACGATGAAGACGATCTTGATCACCGGATGTTCGTCGGGCTTTGGCCTCGAGACCGCCCGCCACTTCTTCGAGCGCGGCTTCCGCGTCATCGCCACCATGCGCACGCCGCGCGAGGATGTGTTGCCGCGGTCCGAACGGGCGCGAGTGCTCGCGCTCGACGTGACGGATCCCGAGAGCATTCGCCAGGCGGTGGAGGCGGCTGGACCCATCGACGCGCTGGTGAACAACGCGGGGGTGGGCATCATGAGCGTCCTCGAGGGCACCTCGCTCGAGGCGGCCCGTGCCCTCTTCGAGATCAACACGTTCGGGGCGATGGCCGTGACCCAGGCGTTCCTGCCGCAGCTCAGGGAGCGCAAGGGCGGGGTCATCGTGAACGTCTCGTCGTCCGTGACGCTGAGGGCGCTCCCGCTGCTCTCCGTGTACAGCGCGAGCAAGGCGGCGCTCAATGCGTTCACCGAGTCGCTGGCCTTCGAGCTCGAGCCCTTCGATGTGCGGGTGCGTCTGGTGCTCCCCGGCCGCTCACCGGAGACCGCGTTTCCGCAGAACGCGATGGCGCAAGTCCAGAGCCACGGCGTCGTGGTCCCCGACGCCTACGCCGACTTCACGCGCGGCGTGTTCGAGAGAATGGCGGGCGCGCCGCCCGGGCCGCTCACACGCCCGGTCGATGTGGCCGAGGCGGTCTGGCGTGCCGTGAACGACCCCTCGTGTCCGCTCCGCCAGCCGGCCGGCGCGGACGCCGTCGAGTGGGCCCGGTCGAGCTGACTCGTCCGCATGAGAGCCGCGCGCCCACGGCGGAGCCCCGGCGAGCGCGCGGCGCGCCTCAGAACACGATGTCGCTCGCTCGCCGCGGGTTCAGCGCGTTGCGCATGAAGCGGTACCCGAGCACGCCGGTGATCCGCGTGAAGGGCTGACCGACCAATCCGCCGGCCGCTTGACCGCTCGCCGGCGATCACACACCGTCTCGGCCAATTGAGCACCTCGGGAGGAGCGATGAGCAACACCAACGACGAGCGGGTCCTGGCAGCGCTGACGAACCGCGCGGACCTCGATCCCAGCGACACCACGGAGCTCCGCGCCGCGCTCGCCGCGGGCGGCTCGCCCGAGGTCGCCGACGCCGACGGTCAGACCGCGCTCCAGCTCGCGCTGCGGGTCCCCGGCGACGACTGCGTGCGCGCGGTGATCGAGGCGGGCGCCGCGCTCGATCGCATCGGCGCCTACGGTCAGACCGCGTTCTACGCCGCGCTCAGCTGGGGCAACCCGCAGGCCGCGATGGCGATGCTCGAGGCCGGCGCCGATCCGGACATTCACCCCGAGCACCGCCGCCCCGCGCTCCACGAGGCCGCCTTCTACGGTTACGCGGACATCGTCGAGCGCCTCATCGCGCGCGGCGCCGACGTGAACGTCATGTTCGAGGGCTTCTCGCCGCTCGGCTTCGTGCTACTCGCGTACCGCGACCGGCCGGAGGAGTCACGCAAGGTCGTCGAGCACCTCCTCGCCGCGGGCGCGAAGGTCGACGCGAGCGCGAAGAAGGCCGCGAAGAAGCTGAAGGGCCCCCTCGCGCAGGAGGTCGCCGCGCTCCTCCAGGTCGACGCGCCGAAGGCACGCACCGTGAAGCCCGCGGAGCTCGGCGACTTCCAGCACACGCTCTTCGAGCGCCTCAAGGCGTACTTCGAGCTCCTCGAGCAGCGCGGCGACCTCGAGCTCCGCACTCCGCTCACGATCGACACCGCCCCCCAGCCGGCGCTGGACGAGCCGTACCCGCCCGACGCCGTGTCCTTCGCGCGCTCCGCGACCGACGTGTCGATCTCCTACCGCGTTCCGGGGGATCCCGAAGCGCAGGGCTTCCTCCACCTCTCGCTCGCCGGCAGCGCCGACACGGTCGACTTCCTGGACGACGCGCAATTCGCAGCCTGCTACGAGCTCGACTGCGATCGCGAGGGCGTCGGCACCGCCGCGTGGTTTCGGTTGAGCGGAGGCAAGGGCCACATCCTCTGGAGCGTCGAGGACGAGATCCGCTTCAAGACGCTGACCGACTACCTCACGAAGGGCGCGCGGCGCGGCTTCGGCCCGCGCTGGCAGGACGCGAAGGACAAGCGCGCCGACGCGGCGCTGCTCGCGCGCAGCGTCTCCGTCGACACGTCGCCCGACGCTCTTCGCGCGGCTCTCGCCGAGCGCGTGCCGGCGTCGATGGCCGCCGATCTCGTGGAGTGGCTGGGCAATCGCGCCGCGCTCCTTCTCCCGAAGACGTGATGCTTCCGAAGAGGTGAACGCGGGCGCTGGCAGCGACCTCGGCGAAGACCGTGTCTACGCGCCGGCGGCGGCCGCGGGGGGCGCGCTCTTCGACAGCCGAGAGCTTGGCCGCGCAGGCCTCGGCGGCTCAAGCCGAACGAGCCGCCGGCGCCGGGGGCCGAGCTTCGGGGCGCAGGTAACGTGCGCTACCATCGTCCCGCGCTCGCTCTGTTGCGGGCCGCGCCTCCCACCGGCTCACCCCAATTTGCGTCCCACCGAGAGGTCCCGCTGATGAGCAACTCCAACGAGAAGAAGCTCCCCGCCTCCACCACTGGCGCCGGGGCACCGGCCGTCAGTGATCGCAGCTCGCTGAGCATCGGCCCCGACGGCCCGATCCTGCTCCACGACGTGCACTTCCTGGAGCAGATGGCGCACTTCAACCGCGAGAAGGTCCCGGAGCGCCAGCCGCATGCCAAGGGGGCCGGCGCGTTCGGCGTGTTCGAGACGACCGAGGACGTGTCCCGCTACACGAGGGCGGCGCTCTTCCAGCCGGGCGTCAAGACCGAGATGCTCGCGCGCTTCTCCACCGTGGCCGGCGAGATGGGCAGCCCGGACACCTGGCGCGACGTGCGCGGCTTCTCGCTCAAGTTCTATACGAGCGAGGGCAACTACGATCTGGTCGGCAACAACACGCCGATCTTCTTCGTGCGCGACCCGATGAAGTTTCCGCACTTCATCCGCAGCCAGAAGCGGCTCCCCGACTCCGGCCTGCGCGACAACCACATGCAGTGGGACTTCTGGACCAACAACCCCGAGTCCGCGCACCAGGTCACGTATCTGATGGGGCCGCGGGGGCTGCCGCGCACCTGGCGCAACATGAACGGCTACGGATCGCACGCCTACATGTGGATCAACGCGGCCGGAGAGAAGGTCTGGATCAAGTACCACTTCCACACCCAGCAGGGCATGGCGTTCTTCAGCAACGCCGAGGCGCGAGAGATGGCCGGCCGCGACGCCGACTACCATCGTCGCGACCTCTTCGAGGCGATCGCCCGCGGCGAGCACCCGCGCTGGGTGCTCTCGGTGCAGGTCATGCCCTACGAGGACGCGAAGACCTACCGGATCAACCCCTTCGATCTGACCAAGACGTGGCCCCATGCGGACTATCCGCTGATCCGCGTCGGCACCATGACGCTGAACCGCAACCCGGAGAACTTCTTCGCGCAGATCGAGCAGGCCGCCTTCTCGCCGGGCAACACGGTGCCGGGCATCGGCCTGTCGCCGGACAAGATGCTCCTCGGCCGCGCCTTCGCCTACAACGATGCGCAGCGAAACCGCATCGGCACGAACTTCCACCAGCTCCCGGTCAACACGCCCAAGGTGCCGGTGCAGACCTACATGTTCGACGGGCAGATGGCCTACCACCACAGCGGCAGCGCGCCGGTGTACGTGCCCAACAGCGGCGGCCGCCCGTGGGCCGATCAGACCGGTCCGGTCGCGGACGGCTGGGAGGCCGACGGGGAGATGATGCGCAGCGCCTACACCCTGCGCGAGGGCGACGACGACTTCACCCAGCCGGGCATCATGGTGCGCGAGGTGTTCAGCGACGCCGACCGCGACGGGCTCGTGGAGACGGTCGCCGGCAGCCTCCTCGGCGGCGTGAAGAGCCCGGTCCTCGAGCGCGCCTTCGAGTACTGGAAGAGCATCGACCCCGACGTCGGCCGCCGCATCGAAGCGAAGGTCAAGCGAGGCAGCGCGCCCGAGCCCGCGTCGGGCATGAGCGAGCGCTGACGCGCTACGCGCCGGCGGCAGCCGCGGGGGCGCGCTCTTCAGCAGCCGAGAGCTTGGCCGCGCAGGCCTCGGCGGCTCGAGAGAGGGCGAGCTCCCGCGGGTCCTGGACCAAGTAGAAGTCCATGCGGTTCATGACGTAGGCGAAGCCGAGCTGCAGATCCGGATCGGCGAAGCCGAAGGAGCCGCCGGCGCCGGGGGTGCCGTAAGCGCGGACCGAGGAGCCGAAGCGGAAGCTCGCGGACGGCTTGCAGTAGCCGAGGCCGAAGGTCATCTCGCGGCGCAGGACGAGATCGAAGGAGCCCTTCTTCGGCGCGGTCGCGGGCTGCTCGAGGGCATTCAAGGTCTCCCTCGTGAGGCCGAGCGGGCCTCCGCCGATCGCGAAGGTGCCGTAGGCCTTCGCGATGTCGCGCGCGGACGCGTGGCCGTTGCTCGCCGGCAGCTCGATGCGGCGCAGGTCCTCGTCGTTGTAGCGCTTGGGCTGACCGAGCACGGCCGGGTTGCTGAACGTTCGGTTGGTGAGCGACCCGGGGGCAAGGAAGCCGAAGACGAAGGCCGGCGGGAGCTTGCGGATGTTGAGGAGCATCCGCAGCGCGAAGAGGTCCGCTTGGAGCGGCGCGATCCGGTCGCGGTCGACGCTGTCCGGCAAGCCGATGTGGATGTCGAGGCCGAGCGGCGCGGCGACCTCCTCGGCGAAGAAGCGACCGATGGTGCGGCGCTCGGGGTCGACCCGGCGGAGCAGCTCACTCTCGTACCAGCCGAGGCTGATGCCGTGATAGCCGTGGTGCTCGCCCGGCTTCCACGCGGGCTCCTGCTTGCCGATGGCGGCCGCGACCCGGTCGGGGTCGGCGAGCACGTCGAGGTCCATCTTCTCGGTGATCGCCGGGAGGCCGGCCTGATGCGAGAGGACCTGGCGGACCGTCACGTCGGCCTTGCCGCCCTGGGCGAACTCCGGCCAGTAGGTCGCCATGCGCTCGTCGTAGTCGAAGAGGCCGCGCGAGTGCGCGACGGCGAGCGCCATCGAGGAGATGCCCTTGGTCGTCGAGAAGACGTTGACGAGCGTGTCCTCCTCCCACGGCGCGCCGGTCTTCGGGTCGCGCGTGCCGCCCCACAGATCGACCACCTTCTCGCCGCGGAAGTAGACGGCGCAGGCGGCGCCGTCCTCCAGCCCCTTGCGGAAGTTCTCTTCGAACGCGTGCCGCACGGGCTCGAAAGCCGGCGCCACGGTCCCCTTCACGAGCTCCTTCGACGTTCCCACCTTCACCTCCACCCCGAGGCCGATCCGCCCCGCTCGGCCGACGAGCATACGCGCACGGCCCGAGGTTGCGAAAGGCCCTCGGACGAGGGCGCCACGAGCGGCCTCTACGCCGTCAGCACGGGAGCGCGGACGACCAGGTCACGGTGATGGTCGTCTCGCGCCAGAGGAAGGTCGCCGAGCCGACGAAGTCGACCCCGCACGCGGTGGCGACGGCGCGCTCGGTGGCGACCGCTCCGGTGAGCGCCTCGCCGTCGGGCCACGCGCGCATCAGCTGCCGGGTCGACTCCCAGCCGTTGCCCTCGACCGCGGCGGGCGGCTCGAGCACGACGTAGGCGGCGTAGCGGATGTCGGCCGTGTGATCGTACTCGCCCTCCGGCAGCTCCTCGGTGTGAAAGCCGAGGACGAGGAGCGCCGCGCCGCCCTCCCCGCCCTTGAGGGCGAGCGACTGATCGCCCACGTGCGCGTTCCAACCCGGGTACGTCGCCGACACTCCGCAGAGCGAGCCGAGCAGCGCGAGCTCGTCCTCGGGGCCGACGCAGCCGACCGTGGTCGTTCCGTCGCCGGTGCCGCCGAGCACGACGCTGGTCGAGATCGCGTCGCTCGGGCCCGGCCCCGGGTCGCGCTCGAAGTTCGGTCCGGTGAAGATGCACCCCGCGGCCGGGAGGGTCAGCGCGATTACAATCGCCAAGATTGAAGTACGAATCATCAAGAAGCCTCCGCGGCAGCGCTCCGGCAACACGCGTGCCGATAGAGCGCGCAACGCATGCGCCCAGACGACGCCCCGTCGTGGCACGCGCTGGCACGCGCGAGCTCAGGCCCGCGGCGGTCGCGCGCGCGCCGCTGCTGAGCGCCACCGCGAGGCCCGGTGGTAACTCGACGTTCCACGGCGTCCAACGACTGGACGCGGGTGCATGCTCGCTCGGCGGCGGTCTCGCCCGGATTATTCACGAGGGCGCCAGGGGCAGGCCGTAGTTCGTCGAGGAGGCTTGGTCGCACGCCCGAAGCACAGTGAGGAGCGTAGTTTCCCTACGTGACGAGCGAGCATCGGACGTACGGCCAATGCTTCCGGCGAGATGCGGTGTGACACGGCGCACTCGTGAATAATCCGGGCTAGAGCTCGCGCAGCGGAGGGTGAGGACTCGGGGCCGCGCTGGCTTGCGCCGCACGACGGAGGCCGCCGCCGGCATCCGCGTTGCACAGCCGCTCACCTCATGCAGATCCACCGCATCGCGCTCGGCCTGTTGATGGCGCTCTCCTCCGGCTGCGCCGCCTCGCTCGGCGTCGACGACCACGACGAGACCGAGGACGAGCCGGAGCTCGGCACCCACTCGCTCGGCCTCTCGTCGATCTCGTGCACCGAGCGCGGAGACACCGGCTACCGCAGCGGCGCGTCGTTCCCCATCCGGGTCGTGACCGTGGACGGCAAGCCGGTGGAGCGCGACACCGCCAACGCCTACTACGTGATGGCCCAGGCCGCCTCGCGCGATGGCGTCACGCTGCGCATCTCGAGCGGCTTCCGCACGATGGCGGAGCAGCGCTACTTCTACGGCTGCTACACGAACTGCAACTGCAACGGCTGCAACCTCGCCGCGCGCCCGGGCTACTCGAACCACCAGAGCGGCTCGGCGCTCGATCTCAACACCTCCTCGAGCGGCGTGCTCGCCTGGCTCAACGCGCACGGCGGCCACTACGGCTTCCGCCGCACCGTGCCGAGCGAGCCGTGGCACTGGGAGCACCGAGGCGGAGGGCCCGGCGGTGGGCCCTGCGGCGCCGCGCCGGTGCCGGTCGGTCCCCCGCCTCCGCTCGTCCCGCACCCGAACCCGGTCGCGTCGTGCGGCGAGCTGCGCTCGGGCGAGGTCCTCGATCCCGGCGAGGCGATCGTCTCGTGCGGCGGCCGCTTCACGTTCGCTCACCAGAGCGACGGAAACGTCGTCCTCTACGACGGCGGCCGCGCCCTCTGGCAGACCGGCACCCACGGCCGGATGACGAGCATGGTCGTGATGCAGGGCGACGGAAACCTCGTCCTCTACGATCGATGGAGCCAGGCCATCTGGTCCTCCGGCTCGCACGGCCACACCGGCGCGCTCTTCGCGATGCAGGCGGACGGAAACGGCGTCGTCTACGCGGGCTCGCGCGCGCTCTGGTCCACCGGCACGGTCGTCGCCACGGCGCCTCCGCCGCCGCCCCCTCCCCCGCCGCCTCCGCCGCCTCCGCCTCC
>JAEZBP010000521.1 GCA_023427125.1 Pseudomonadota bacterium
GCGCCCCCTTGGACGGCGCGCCGCGCCAGAGCCCCGGCCCCGCCGCGATGAGCTCGATCCGCCCGTCATCGCGCCGCCGAGAGCGCCCGCCCGCCTCCGGCTCGAAGCGCCGGCCACTCCCGGCCATCAGCGCACCCCCTGCGCGAGCACCGCGAGATCGTGGAGGCTCCAGATGCGCGGGTTCTTCACGCGGCGGTAGCCGACCGACTGGTGCGCGGCCTCGATCAAGACCTCGAGCCAGCTTCGGAGCTCCTCGAGCCCGATGATCTCGTCGGTGTCCTGCATGCGCGCGGCGACGTAGGGATCCATGTCCTCCTCGATGCGCGCCTCGACCTTGCGCATGCCCTCCTCGATGGCGCGCCGCTCGTCGGGATCTTGGGTGACGATGCGGAAGTCGTCGTCGAGCTTCGTGTTGTAGGTCGCGATCGCGAGGGTGCGCCCCTCCATCACGCTGAGCCGCGAGAGCGAGGTCGAGAGCTGCACGATCGGATCGTAGGGCAGCCCGCTCATCGCGTAGTACCCGGCGCCCGACGCTTTGCGCAGGAGCACCGTGAACATCGGCGTCTCGTTCGTGCTGTTCGTGTAGATGAGGCTCGAGCCGTAGCCGAGCAGGCCCTGGCGCTCGGCCTCGGTGCCGATGTCGAAGCCGCTGATGTCCTGGAGCCAGACGATCGGGATGCCGTCCGCGTTGCACGCGCGGCTGAACGCCGCGACCTTCGCGATCCCGCCGCGATAGAGGATCGCCGCAGGGCGCTGCTCGTCGGGGTGCTCGGGATCGCCGACCAGGCCTTGGCGGTTGATCACGAAGCCCGCGTAGAGCCCGGCCACCTTGCCGACGCCGCAGACGATCTCCTCGCCGACCTCGGGCATGACCTCCCAGAAGAGGCTCTGATCGCAGAGGCGCGCGAGCACCTCGAGCGCGTCGTAGCTCTCGCGGTGATCGACCGGCATGAGCCCCGCGAGCTCGCCCGCCGGCTGCGCCGGCTCGATCGCGCCCGCTCCGGCGCGATAGAAGTCCGCGCCGGAGCTCGGCAGCCGCGCGATCTCGCGGCGCACGCAGGCGAGGAGCGTCTCGTCGTCGGGCACCCGCACGTCCGCGCAGCCGCTCTGGTGCACGTGCACCTCCGGCCCGCCGATGCCGAGGGAGGTGAGCTTCTGGCTCTTCGCGCCCTTGATGAGCGCCGCGCCCGCGATGACCATGTACGCCTGCTCGGTCCTGTAGACGCGATCGCTGATGATCGGCATGTAGCCGCCGCCCGCGATGCAGTCGCCGAAGACGCCCGCGATCTGCGGCACGCCGTGCGCGCTCAGCAGGCTGTTCATCTTGAAGATGTGCCCCGCCCCCTTCGCGCCGGGGAAGCTCCGCGACTGTTCGGGGAGGAAGAGGCCCGAGCAGTCGACGAGGTAGACGGTCGGGAGCCGGAGGCGCAGCGCCATCGTCTGGGCGCGCTCGATCTTCTCCGGCGTGCGGGGCCACCAGGAGCCGCTCGCGACGGTGTTGTCGTTCGCGATCACCATGCACCAGCGGCCCTCGATCCGCGTGAACGCGGTGACGACGCCGGCGGCGGGCGAGGTCAGGCCCTTGTCGCCGAAGCGCTCGCCGTAGTTCACGAAGGTGCCGACCTCGAAGGTGCGGGTGCCTGGATCGGCCAGCGCCTCCACGCGATCGCGCGCGGTGAGCTTCCCCTTCTTGCGTACGCGCGCGGCGTACTCCTCGCCCCAGCCGGCGCGCACCTCTCGGCGGCGCTGAGCGAGCACGTCCTCGAGCGCGGCGAGGCGCTCGCGGTTCTCGGCGAACGAGCGATCGTCGAGGATCTCGGCGCGCGGGCGTCCGATCGGGACGAGGGGGACGTGAGCCACGAGGTGCTTCTCCTGTCGTCAGGCGATCGGCGGCCAGCCGGGGATCGCGCGCGTGTCGTAGCGGTTCGTGCGGAACGCCTCCGAGCGGAGGATCGCGAGGTGCATCGGCGCGGTGGTCGACACGCCCTCGCAGCGGAGCCGGCTGAGCGCGCCGATCATCCGATCGCAGGCCTCGTCGCGGCTCGCGCCGTGCGCGATGACCTTGCAGATCAGCGAGTCGTAGTGAGGCGGGACGCGGTAGCCGGGCTCGACGTGGGTGTCGACGCGGATCCCCTCGCCGGCGGGCGGCTCCCAGACCTCGATCACGCCGGGCGTCGGGCGGAAGCCGTCGCTCGGATCCTCGGCGTTGATGCGGCACTCGATCGCGTGGCCCTCGAGGGCGACGTCGGCCTGCGTCAGAGGCAGCCTCTGGCCCGACGCGACCTCGATCTGGAGGCGCACGAGATCGAGCCCCGAGCGCACCTCGCTCACGCAGTGCTCGACCTGCAGGCGCGTGTTCATCTCCATGAAGCGGAGCGTGCCGCCGTCGAGGAGGAACTCCATGGTGCCGGCGCCGACGTAGCCGATGGCCTGCGTCGCGCGGACCGCGGCCTCCAGAGTGCGGGCGCGCTCGCTCGCGGAGATGGCGGGGGAGGGCGACTCCTCGATCAGCTTCTGGTGGTTGCGCTGGACGGTGCAGTCGCGCTCGCCGAGGTGGATCGCGTTGCCGTAGCGGTCGGCCATCACCTGGATCTCGACGTGGCGTCCGCCTTCGATCAGCCGCTCGAGGTAGACGCGCGGATCGCCGAACGCGGCGCGGGCCTCGCCGGTCGCTTCTTCGAAGGCCGCGCGCACCTCGCCGCTCGAGCGCGCCACGCGCATGCCGCGGCCGCCGCCGCCGCTCTCGGCCTTCAGGAGGACGGGGTAGCCCACGCGATCGGCGACCGCCTGGGCCTCGTCGGCCGACGCGAGCACGCCGTCGCTGCCGGGGATCAACGTGAGGCCGGCGGCGCGCATCGCGTCCTTCGCCGGCGTCTTCTTGCCCATCAGGTGCATCACGTGGGCGGGAGGGCCGAGGAACGTGATGCCGTGGCTCTCGGAGAGCGCGGCGAGGATCGGGTTCTCGCTGAGGAAGCCCCAGCCCGGGTGGAGCGCGGTGCAGCGCGCCTGCTTGGCGGCCTGCACCACGCGCCTCGGATCGAGGTAGCTCTCGGACGCGCGCGCCGGCCCGAGCACCACCGTCTCGCGCCCTCGCGTGTAGGGCGCGTCGCGGTCGGCCTCGCTCACGCCGAAGACCGGCGTGATGCCCATCGCGTCGCAGGTGCGGGCGACCCGCGCGGCGACCTCGCCTCGGTTGGCGACGAAGAGCCGGTGAAAACCGATGTACCCGGCGTTCATGCGGGGCGCAGGCTACCCGCCGGGTCACCGATGGCGCAAGCGGACGCGGCCTGATCACCGCGATCGGAGCCGCGCGAAGAGCGGCACGATCCAGACGAGCAGGCCGGCGCCGAGCGTGATCGACGCGACCTCGCCCGCCACGTCGTGCGGCGCGCGGAGGCAGCCCCACGACGACGGCGGGATGGCGAGCAAGAGGGGGATCGAGAGCCCGATCGTGAGGAGGCCCCAGGTGCGCTCGCGGAACACGCCGGTGAGCCCGATCGCGGCGAGCGCGGCGCCGCCGAGGCCGACGAGCCCCATCGCACCTCCGCCCGGGAGCAGGCCGGCCGCGCAGAGCCAGGGCACCGCGAGGCCGCCCATGAACGCGACCGTCGCGTGCCGCCAGGAGCGGGACTCCTCTTGATGCTCGCGCTCGTGCATCGCCCGAACGCCGAGCGCGGTGAGCAGCACGAGCTGCGTCACGAGATAGAAGATCACGTCGGGGCGCGAGGCCGCCGGCGCCATGAACGCGACCGTGAGGATCGAGAGGCCCGCCGTGAACGGCGCGTCCCACCAGCGCTGCCGGCTGAGGCCGATCAGCGCACCGAGCCACGCCACCA
>JAEZBP010000554.1 GCA_023427125.1 Pseudomonadota bacterium
GCGCTGGGCGGCGGTCGCGCTCGCGATCCTCCTTGCCGCGGCAATGTTGCTGGCCGCGGCACGCTTGCTGCGCCGGCCCGGCGGGACGGGCCTCGTGCAGCTCCGGCGATCGAAGCCGGGCGTGCCCTGGATCGCGCGGGTGCTCGCCCTCGCGCCGCGCGAGCCCTCGATCGTCGGCGCGCTCACCGCGCTCCTGCCTTGTGGGGCGCTCTACACCGCGGTCCTGATCGCGGCGGGCACGGGAAGGTGGCACGCCGGCGCGCTCGCGATGAGCGCGTTCGCGCTCGCGAGCGGCGTGGGCCTCGCCACGTCTGCGTTCTTCGGCCAGCGCGCGCGTGTCTCGACGCGCGGCCGCCACCTCCTCGCGGCCGCGCTGATCATCGGCGCGATCGTCGTGGTGCTGCGGCCGATCCTCGCGAGCGAGGAGCCGCCGGCGTGTCACGACGTAAGCGCGGCTCACTCCTGACGAGGCCCTCCGAAGAGCGAGCGGAGCCAATCGCCGACCGACTTCGACTTCGCGCCTCCGGGACACGCACACCGCTCGGTCTTCGGTACGCCCGCCAGCACCTGCTCCACGTGGGCACCGCAGCCACGCCAGCCTTGCTTACCGCACGCCTCGCATCGAATCGCCTGACACATCGGGACCTCCTTGAGTGAAAGACTGTCGCAATCACCCCGCTCGGGGAACGCCGCGCGGCGCGTTCATCCTCGGCTGGACACCAGCAAAGTCGAAGTCAAAGGGCTGTCGCAGAATCACGGCGAACACTCGGGGAACGCCGAGCGGAGCGGTACGTCGCTGACTGGACTCCGGGGACGGGGAGTGCCGACCGGTCAGGAGGGCCGCGGAGCTCGGCCGCGCGCTCACGAAGCGCGCGCCCAGCCAACTCAGGGCAGCATCCGCCGGAGCGAGCCGCCGAGGCGGATCTGGTGGAGCAGCACGCCGGCGACGTGCATCCCGACCAGGCCCATGAGCGCGAACGCGAAGAGCTCGTGGCCGCCGCGCGGGGCGATCGCGTGCAGATCGGGGGCGCGGGTCGTGGTGCCGGAGACCACGTAGCTCGCCCAGTCGCCGAGCAGAGAGGTCGCCATGCCGCTCGCGAGCAGCGCGAAGAGCGCCACGTAGATGCCGCCGTGCACCCCGCGCATCAGCGCTCGACGGGCGCCCGACATCGGGAGCGGCTCGATGGGCGCGCTGCGCCTGCGCACGATCACCCGAGCGATCAGCGAGACCCCGGTGACCACGCCGAGCGCGACGTGCGCGCGAGACAGCCAGAGCCGTGTCGCGCTCTCGGGGTCGGCGCCGGTCATCAGGAAGCCGACCGCGAGCAGGGCCACGATGAGGCCGGCCATCGCCCAGTGCAGGATGATGAGCGGCCTCGGGTGTACGTCGGAGCCAGTCGTCGTCATCGTCTCGTTCTCCTCGGGCGCGGGGTTGGGGGCGAGAGGAGGCGCAGCAACGCCGTCTGGAGCGCGTCCGCGCCCACGCCGCCTCTCGTTCGGAGCCGCGCGTGCAGCGCGAGCATCTGGATCGACCCGATCACGATCGGCGCGAGCACCTCGGGCTCCACGTCGTCGCGAAAGACTCCCGTTTGCTGCCCCTCGCGAAGCACCTCCTCGATCAGCGCGTGGGTGTCGCGCACGGCGCGACGGAGCGAGCGGCGTGCGCGCTCCGGCATGGCGTGGCTGAGCTGCTCCGAGAGCATCAGCCGCGGGATCGCCGAGCGCTGGGTGGCGAGCGCGCTCCGCGCTTCGAAGAAGCGAGTCAGCCGCTCGAGTGGAGGCAGCTCGGCCGGCGGTCGAGTCGATCGCAGGAGCTCGACGACCCGCTCGGCGACGGACTCGAGGATGGCGTCGAGCGACGAGAAGTGGCGGAAGAGCGCGCCGGTCGTGACCCCCACCGCGGCCGCGACCCGGCTGGTCGAGAGCGACGCGATGCCGTCGCTCGCGATCAGCTCGAGCGTGGCGTCGGTGATCTGCGCACGACGCTCAGCGGCGGAGAGGCGGGGGGTGGGCACGGCAAGTAAGTAACTACTTACTTGTTTCGAGACAAGGAATTCACCGGTTTCACGATGTTTCATCGCGCCGCTCCGAAGACGCCGCTCCCGTCTTGATGGCTCGCCTGCTCTCCGCGGAGATCGAGGCACGCTTGCCACCTCCGAGGCGCGGAGCGCATGCTCGCGCGCGTGAGCTTGCGCGAACACTCGGCGGCGGCGGGGCGATGGGCTCGCGGCATGGTCGCGGCCTTCGGGCAGGGAAAGTCCTTCCGCGACAACCCCGTCCTCGGCAGCCGCTGGCTCAACGAGCGCGGCCTCCACGTCGCGCGGGTCGTGATGGCCGACGCCATGGCCCACCTGCGATGGTGGCAGCTCGCGTGGATGGTGCCGCGTGAGCAGCGCGCGGCCTTCCACACGGACGGCTTCGTCGTGGTCGAGGATTTCCTCCCGCCGGCCCTCCACGCGAGGCTCGTCGCCGAGGTGGACGCGCTGCGCGGCCCCGCGCGCGCGATGATCCAGGGCAACACGCGCACGACACGCGTCCTCCTCGACGACGAGGCGCTCGCCCGGCTGCCGGCGTGCGCCGCGCTCCTGCGCGACCCGCGCTATCAGCGCCTCCTGCGCTACGCCTCGTCGCGCCATCACGCGCCGCTCTTCTACGTGCAGCAGATCACGAACGGCGGCGAGCGCGGGCGTCCGGACCCGCAGAAGAACCTCCACTCAGACACGTTCCATCCGACCATGAAGGCCTGGTACTTCCTCGATGACGTCGCGGAGGACGCGGGCGCCTTCACGTACGTCCCGGGCTCTCATCGATCGAGCCTGGCGCGCCTGCGCTGGGAGCACGCGCAGAGCCTCACGGCAGCGGATGGCGCGGATCGGTATGCCGCGCGGGGCTCGCTCCGGGTCTCGCCGGACGAGCTCGCGGCGATGGGGCTCCCCGCGCCGCGCCGCCTCGGCGTGCGCGCCAACACGCTCGTCATCGCGAACACGCACGGCTTCCATGCGCGCGGACCCTCGCGCGAACCCTCCAGCCGCCGCGAGATCTGGGCTTACGCCCGAGGCAACCCCTTCGTGCCCTTCGCGTTCACGAGCGTGCCGTTCCTCGGTCGCCTCGAGCAGGCGGCGCTCCGCGCGTGGTGGCGCCGCGAGGACACGCGCGCCGCGCGCGCGGGCAAGAAGCCCGCATGGCGGCTCGAGCTCGACCATCGCTTCCAGTGATCGGCTCGAGGGAGGCAACGGTGCCGGAGAGCGATATCCAGGCGAAGCGTCTCCGACCGCATGATCTCGGGGCGCTCGATGTCCGCCATGACCCGCGCATCGCCTGGGCGAGCGCCGCGCGCGCGTCCTCGACCCACGGAGGCGGGTACGAGGCGTCGTCGGCGTGCGGGCCGCCCACCCGCTTCCCACGAGGAGGCGACTTCCAAGGTACTTGGCTCGCGAAGCGGGACGATGACGCTCCGTGGCTCGAGGTCGAGCTGCCGGCCGTCGACGCGGCGGTCGCCATCATCGTTTGCGAGACCTGCGGGCCGGGCGCGGTGTCGTCGATCCGGGACGTCGAGCGCGACGTCGTGCTGTGGGAGCGTCCACCCGAGGTGCTGCGCGACCACCGTAAGGTGCGGCTCCTCCACGTGCCGCAGAGGCCCGGAGCGCCCCCGCCGAGGAAGCTCCGGCTCGACGTCGCGCCGTACTCGTTCGGCGAGGAGCGGCACCAGATCGACGCCGTCGGCGTCCTGCTCGCGCCGCTCACCGCGCTGATCGCGGCGCCGCCGGTCCCCACCCATCGCCGCTACGCGCCCAGCGAGGTGACGACGCTGCGCCTGCGCGACGATGAGCGCTTCCTCTGGGCGAAGAAGGCGAGCGCGTCGTCGCAGTACTCGTCGAGCTACTCGGCGGCCTGGGCGGTCGGCCGGCCGAACGTCTTTCCGCACGGCGGCGACCTCGAGAACACGTGGCTCTCGGCGAACGACGATCGGAGCGCGTGGATCGAGCTCGAGTTCCCCGCGCACGAGCGGGCCTTCGGCTTCGTCGCGCTCGAGACCTGCGGAGCGGGCGCGATCTGGCGCGCGACCGACGAGCAGGGCCGCACGCTGTGGCAGGCGGTCCCGGAGAAGATGCCCCGGCGCGAGGCGCGCCTGCTGCACGTGCCGCTCGAGGACGGGCTGCCCTCACCCAAGCTGCGCCTCTGGGTCTCCCCCGACGAGTCGGACTACCGCGAGATCGACGCGGTCGCGCTCCTGAGCGCGCCCTTCGAGGAGCTCTCGAGGCCGCCGCCTCCCCCGCCTCCGCCGCCGCCGGAGCCGATCCCCGGCGCGCCGCCCGACGGCTTCACGATGCTGGAAGGCACGCTGCTCGGGGCGAGCGCCGAGCGACCTCTCGTGCACGCCAAGCTGGGCGCCGCTCGCAAGCCGGGACGCGCTGTCAATCGGGCCGGAGAGCTGCGGCTGCGTCTCGACTCGGGGCACGAGGTGGCGCTCGAGATCGACGGCACTTGTCTCTACGGCGGCTCGCTGCACCGCGTACACGGCACGTGGGAAGAGGTGTGCGCTCGCGCGCCGGAGCTCGCCGCGCCCTTCGCGGGTTCGTCCGTCGACCCTGATGAGCGGGTCCTCCTCGAAGCGCGCTCCATCACGGACGAGGTGCGTGTGTACGTCGCCGGTGTGCCGGGCGCCCGCCGCGCGCACGGGTTCCGCGACTCGGCGCGCGCCGTGCCGGACAC
>JAEZBP010000443.1 GCA_023427125.1 Pseudomonadota bacterium
CGCGCCACGAGACAGAAGGTCGGAGGCGCCACCATGGCGCCGCGCGATCAGGCGAGCGTGCGAGCGGGCGGTGCGCGGGCGCGGGGCCGGCCGAGCGAGCGCCAGGGCGCCTCCGATGGCGCGGCGCGCTCGAAGCGGACGACGCCGATCAGCGGCGGATCGATCGGCGGCAGCGCCGGCGGCGGCGTCCGGGCGGCGAGGTCGCGATGCGCGAGGCTCCCCTCGCCGTGCTCGTCGGGGGCGTCGTCCCCGTCATGCGTGTGCTCGTGAGCGCCGTGCGCGTGCGGGACGTGCGCGGCGTGCTCGAGGGCGTGGAGGGCGGGCGCGAGCTCGAAGCCGAAGGCCCAGATCAGACACGCGAGGAGCGCGGGGATCTCCCGGCCCGTCCCTCGCAGTCTGCTCTTGCGCGCGTCCAACCTGCCCTCTCAGCCGAAGTGCTCGGCGTACTGCGCCTCGTCGAAGCCGACCAGCGCGAAGCCGCCGCCGTCGAGCAGCGGCCGCTTGATGAGCTTTCCGTCCGCGGCGAGCGCGGCGAGCGCCTCGTCCTCGCTCATCGACTCGAGCCTCTCCTTGAACCCGCCCGCCCGATACGACTGCCCCGACGTGTTGAAGAGCTTGCGCAAGGGCAGCCCGGAGACCTCCCGTAGCCGCGCGAGCGCGGCCTTCGAGGGGGGAGCCGTGACAAAGTCGACGGCGGTGTACGCGACGCCGTGCGCGTCGAGCCACTTGCGCGCCTTCTTGCAGGTGCTGCAGCCCGGGTAGTGATAGACGGTGATCTCATGGGTCGCTCCGCTGCGTGACGGCATCCCGACACCTGCAGACGGCGCAGGCGTCGGCCTACCGTCACTTCGCTCCGCTCCGTTGATCGACACGCTCGACTCCTACGATCTCGGCCCCCACTCGGTTCGCATCATCGAGCCACGAAGCGAGCGCGAGCGTCAATCACCGCGGGCCGGCTGTGCGAGATGTGTGTCGCTGCTACAGGGAGAGCATGGCCGTGCCCCTCGAGCTCCGGACCGAGCGTCTCTTTCTGACCCGCCTGACCGCCGCGCACCTCGAGGATCTCGTCCGCCTCGACTCGGATCCCGAGGTGATGCGCTACATCAACGGCGGCGTCCCCACCCCGCGCGAGCAGGTCGAGACCGAGGTCCTGCCGCGGATCCGCGCGTGGGACGAGCAGCCCTTCGGGTTTCTGGCCGCGTACGAGCGCGAGGCCTTCGTCGGGTGGTTCCACCTGCGGCCGAGCGTCTTCGAACCCTCGATGCTCGAGCTCGGCTACCGGCTCCGGCGCGAGGCCTGGGGCCGCGGCCTCGCCACCGAGGGCGGGCGCGCCCTCGTGCGCTACGCGTTCGAAGACCTGGATCAGCGCTCGGTGGATGCGTGCGCCGATCCGCGCAACACCGCGTCGACGGGCGTGATGGTCAAGTGCGGCATGCACCCCGTCGGCATGGCGATGCATCCGCACGCGCCGATCGAGGTGGTCCGATACCTGATCCAGCGCGCCTGAGCTCTTCAGGCGCTACGACGGGCCGGGCTTGTGGGCGACGACGACCTTCGCGACGAAGCAAGGGTCGACCGCCTCCACGAGGAAGCCGCCGTCCTCCAGCGCGAGCGCGAGGTCGTCCTTCAGGTAGTCCTTGTAGAAAGGCTCGTGGAAGTCCTCGGGGAACTGATCGAGGAAGGTGCGCAGCTCGGCGGCCTCCGCGTACTGCGCGGAGTCCTCGATGACGAGGAGCCCGCCCGGGCGCAGCACGCGGTGCATTTCGGCGATCACCTTCCGGCGCGCGTTCCGCGGCAGCTCGTGGAAGAGGTAGACGCTCGTGACGACGTCGAAGAGCGCGTCGGCGAAGGGCATGTGCTCGGCGTTCTCGGCGACGAGCGAGACGTTCGGCACCTCGGCGAGCGTGCCGCGCGCCTCCTGCACGTAGTAGGGCGAGAGATCGAGCCCGTAGAGCTTGAGGTCCGGGTGCGCCTCGGCGATCTGCGCGAGCGTGCGCCCGGTGCCGCACGCGACGTCGAGCAGGCGCTTGCCCTTCGCGCCCTCTCCCTCGCGCAGGAACGTGGTGATCGGTGGGATCACCTGGCGGCGCATGACGTCGGCGGTGCCGGCGAAGAGGAACTCGACGCCGACGTCGTAGAGCTTGGCCGAGCGGCGGCTGAGGTAGCCGTCGGTCTGCCAGTGGAAGGTGCGGCGGAAGTAGGGCGGGTACTCGCGGGCGTCGACGTCGCTCGGGAGATCGCGGTAGTCCGCGTGGCGCTTGCGCCACATGGACCGCGGGAAGTCCGCGAAGAGCTGCGGCAGCGCCCGCGCGTAGGCCGAGACCGGCACCGAGAAGAGGAGGCGCCGCGGGTACATCCCACGCTCGACGTTCGCGAGATCGGTCTCGAAGAGCCGCCGCACTCGCCGATTGAGCGCCTTCTGCGCGACGGGATCGGGGCGTGGCGAGCGTGCCCCACCGACGAAACGGACCACACGCTGCGCGAGGGCGGCCGGCAGCAGCATCCCGAGGTGCTGCGCGCCGTACGCGATCGAGGTGACTCCGGACGAGATCGCAGCGGCCATGTCGAGAGTATAGGAGCGACCGCCTCGCGCTCACAGAGGCTCGGCG
>JAEZBP010000770.1 GCA_023427125.1 Pseudomonadota bacterium
CCGGGCCCCCCCCGGGGGGGGGGGGCCCGGCGCCCCCCCGCGTCCGCGGCCGCCGCGTCGTCGAAGAGGTAGGGCGCCTCGATGACGTCGAGCTCGCGCACCAGCGTGCCGAGCGCCGCCGCCGACCCGCCGAAGGCCTGGAGGCTCCCCTGCGCGGTCCGCCGCACGAGGGCCTTCTCGCCGCCGAGCGAGCCGCCCATGAACATCTGCACGCGGATCCGGCCGCCGCTCTCCGTCTCGATGTGCTGCTTGAGGCGGCGCAGCTGCTTCTCCCACGGGGTGCCTTCCGGCGCGACCGTGGCGAGCCGCATGCGGATCTGCTCCTGGGCAGCCGCCGGCTCCTCGGACGCGCCGAGCGCGAACAGGCTGCAGAAGGCGGTGGAGAGGAGCGTGAGGAACAGGATGCGGCTTCGCTTCATGGCGACCCTCGGCGGTGGGATGACGGCTTCTGCGGCGACGATTGGGTGAGGCGACTATTCAAAGAGCTCGTCGATGCGCTCGATCAGCGCGCGCGCCTTTCGCTGCTCGACCCGGTTCTCCGGCGCGGCCTCGGGCATCGACTCCGGATCGCCATCGATCACGAAGCGCAGGTTCTCCTCGAAGAGCTGCCGGTTCTGGCTCTTCACCGCGAAGTTCTCCGCGTAGAGCACGCGGGTGCCGAAGTAGTTCGGGTGCTGGCGGATGGACTCCTCGAAGTGCTGCCGCGAGCGCTCGAGATCGCCGCCCGCGTAGGTCGGCGCGATCGCGAAGAACGCGCCGAAGTAGCGATCGGGGCCGGCGAAGAAGTAGGGGCGATCCAGCTCCATGCAGCGCGTCATGACGGCGCGGATCTCGTCCTTGAAGGAGAGGACCGTCGCGAAGCCCTGCCCCTGCGCCCACTTGCCGAGCGCGGCGGCGCGCCAGTAGAGAGCGGGGACGGCGTTGGCGTTGTCGATGACGGCGACCGCCTGGTCCACCCGCTCGCCCGCCGCCATCCGCTGCGCGAACGTGGGGCTTTGCACCCGCAGCGCCCGCTCGGCGGCGCGGATCGAGCTCTGGTAGACGTCGTTCATCGCCGCCTCGTCCGTGAAGCGCAGGTGGCCGTCGGCGAGGAAGTAATAGGCGTGCGAGATCTTCACCCAGGTGTCGGCGTCGTCGCCGTCCAGCTCGACCGCCTGCTCCCACGCCGCGATCGCCGCGCGCACCTGCGCTGCGTCGTCGCGTGCCGCCCAGGCCTGGTCACCTTGCGCGATGAGCTCGGTCCGCTGCGCCGCGGCCTCGGGCGTGGCGGCCTCGGCGGACTGTGTGGGGGGCTCGTCCCACGCCGACTGGTACGAAGAGCCGCAGCCGGGCGCCGACGCCAGCGCCAGCAGCGCCGCGATCTGCACCATCGGTCGGGATCGCAGCGTCCACATCGTCGCGCGAGGATTCGGGCCGGGAGTAGCAGTGACCAGCATCGTTCTCTCTTCCTCCGTGCCACGCTCGACCGCGGCGCCCCCGGAATTACCAGAGGCTTTCGCCGGCCGTCAATCGGCGCGGAGCGCCGGGGCGCGACCGATCGCGGATTCCGCCTTTGCGGTCCGGAAATCCGGTACGATGCGCCCACGTGAGCTCCAAACGCCTCCGCCTCGGCCCCGAGACCCTCCGCTCCCTCCTTCAGGAGGGCGGGTGGCCGTGCGACCGAATCTCCGACGACACGTGGCGAAGCCACTTCCGCGGCCGGAACGCGTCCTTCCCCTTCTACGTGCGCCTCGATCCGCAGGGCTACGTCTGCTTCGTCATCGTGCCCTTCGTGAAGACCCCGGAGGACGCGGAGCAGTCCGCCTCGCTCTATCGCCGACTCCTGGAGCTGAACCAGTCGCTCCTGATGGCGAAGTTCTCGATCGACGACGATCTCGATGTCGTGCTCTCGGTCGAGTACCCCTCGGGCGAGCTCGATCGAAGCGAGTTCGACGCCGCGCTCGACGTTCTGTCCTACTACGCCGACCGCCACTACGACGAGCTGCGCGCGCTCGCCGGCTGAAGAATCGCCGCCCTCGGCCCCGCACGAATGCGCGCGCGACCAAGCAAAGCCGCGCGCCTTGCCGCCCTCTGGCGCCTGTGGTACTAGCCCGCTGCGATCCGATCTGGGCGTTGCCTGGGTGGACCTCTTCGCTTCTTGGCGACTGGTCCGCCTTTTTTGTCCGCGTGAGCTCCGGGCACCCCCGGGGCGAGGCTGGACGGAAGGCCGCTCGGTGGATCGTGGTCTGGCAACGGACCGTCGGTAGAGGACACTGCGAAGCACGGAAAAAGGCCGAAAAGCCGCACGAAAATGGGAGTCCAGGTCGACATCGAACGCATCGAGGCCATCGCCTCGCCCGTGTGCCGCGCGCACACGGTGGAGCTCGTGCAGGTCGCGCTCGTCACCGAGCACGGCCACGCGGTCCTGCGTGTCGTGATCGATCGCCCCGGCAGCGAGCGGGATCCGGCCCTCGGTGTGACCGTGGCGGACTGTCAGGCGGTGAGCCGCGACCTCGCGCCCGCCCTCGACGAGCCGGACGCGATCGATCTGGTGCCGGGCCAGTACCGGCTCGAGGTCAGCTCGCCGGGGCTCGACCGCCCGCTCGTGAAGCTCGCGGACTTCGAGCGCTTCGCCGGGCGCGAGATCAAGGTTCAGGTGCGCACACCGATCCCGGATGGGCGGGGCGGTGAGCGTCGCAATCTGCGCGGGCAGTTGCTGGGGATCGACGGCGCGAGTGTAAAGATCGCGATCGAAGGCAGCGAGCTCGCGCTCCCGCATGCCGAGATCACGAGAGCCAACGTCGTCTACAAGTTCGATTGAAGGAGTGTCGGATATGCAGCAGGGTATGTCGCTGCAAAGCATCATCGAGCAGGTCAGCAAGGAGAAGGGGATCGATCCCACCGTGCTGGTCGAGACGATGGAGCAGGCGATCCTGACGGCCGCGAAGCGGACGTTCGGGATGACGCGTGAGCTCGAGGCCCGCTTCAGCGACGAAACGGGGAACGTCGACCTCTACCAATTCATGACCGTGGTGGAGGAGGTCGAGGACCCCGAGCGCGAGATCTCGATCGAGGACGCGCGCCGCTATGGCTTCGAGGACGCGCAGATCGGCGAGGACCTCGGCTTCCAGATCTTCTATCTCCCGGAGGACTCCGAGGAGGCGAAGAAGCAGGACCGTCAGTACGGCGATCTCCTGAAGCTGCAGCAGCACCACCGCGGTTTCGGGCGCATCGCCGCGCAGACCGCGAAGCAGGTGATCATCCAGCGCGTCCGTGACGCCGAGCGCGAGCTCATCTTCAATGAGTACAAGGATCGCAAGGGCGAGCTCATCACGGGCATCGTCCGCCGCTTCGCGCGCGGCTCCAACATCATCGTGGACCTCGGCCGCACCGAGGCGATCCTGCCCACGCGCGAGCAGACGCCGCGCGAGAGCTACCGCCCCGGCGACCGCATCGTCGCGTTCCTCAAGGACATCGATCGCGAGGCGCGCGGCCCGCAGATCATCCTGAGCCGCACCGACGTGGGCATCCTCGTGAAGCTCTTCGAGATGGAGGTCCCGGAGATCTACGAGGGCATCGTCCGCATCGTCGCCGCCGCGCGCGAGCCGGGCGCCCGCTCGAAGATCGCGGTCACCAGCAAGGACAGCGACGTCGATCCCGTGGGCGCGTGCGTCGGCATGAAGGGCTCGCGCGTCCAGGCGGTCGTGCAGGAGCTGCGCGGCGAGAAGATCGACATCGTCCCGTGGGATCGCGATCCGGCGCGCTTCGTCTGCAACGCCATCGCGCCCGCCGAGGTGAGCCGCGTCGTCATCGACGAGGGTCACGGCGGCATGGAGCTCGTGGTGCCGGACGCCAAGCTCTCGCTGGCCATCGGCCGCCGCGGCCAGAACGTGCGGCTCGCGTCGCAGCTCACCGGCTGGAAGCTCGACATCATCAGCGAGGCGCGCTTCCGCCAGATGGAGGAGCAGGCGATCTCGGAGCTCGGCCGCATCGCGTCGGCGAGCGAGGACATGGTCAAGAGCTTCTACCGGATGGGCTTCCGCAGCCTCGACGAGGTGGCGGAGGCGCAGGACGACGAGCTGATGACCATCGACGGCATCAAGTCGGCGGAGGCGGCCGCGCGGATCCGGCGCGAGGCGGCGGACGCGATGGAGTCGCACCGCGCCGAGCGCGTGGAGGAGGCGAAGGCCCGCCCCGACGCGCTCACCGAGCGCGAGCACCTCTTGCTGGCGCGCGGCGTGACCGAGCGGATCGTCGAGGCGCTCGAGCACTCGGGCTACCGGAGCGTCGCCGACGTGCTGCGCGAGAACGACGTCGATCGCCTGGCGATCCGCACCGGGCTCGGCACGCACAAGGCGCACGAGGTCAAGAACGGCGTCGCCCGCTACGTCGAGGACCAGATGGAGGCGGTGAAGGAGGCCCAGCGCGAGGCGAAGGCCCGGGCCGAGGCGGAGGCCGAGGCGACGGGAGAGCGCGCCGACGAGGGCGCGCCGATGTCGGAGGGATTGTCGGAGGAGTGATGTCGGTGGTCGCGATCGAGGACGAGGGCGTGGCGGATCCCGAGCGCACGTGCGCGGGGTGCCGGCAGCGGGACGCGCGAGATGCTCTCTTGCGCTTTTCCGTCGCCCGCGCTGCGGCTGTGGCTGCGGGCGCGCCGCAGCTCGTCCCCGATCCGAAGCGGCGCCTGCCCGGGCGTGGCGTCAGCGTGCACCCGACCCGCGAGTGCGTGAGGCGCGCGGCGGAGCGCGGCGGCTTCGCGCGCGCGCTCGGCGCGAAGCTGACCCTCGACGCCGAGTCCCTCTGTGGGATGGCGGGGGCGCAGTACGCGCGCCGCCTCGAGGGGCTCTTGCTCGCGGCGCAGCGG
>JAEZBP010000861.1 GCA_023427125.1 Pseudomonadota bacterium
CCCGAAGAAGCGCGGCGTCCGCGACGCGCTGGTGGCCGAGCTCTACGAGCACCTGCCGCCCATGCGCGAGCCCGCCCTCCGTGTCGAGGCGCCGACCTGAGTACGAGGCCTCGCTCGCGTGTATGCTCGGATCCCACGATGCGATCGACTTGCTTGGTGCTCCTCCTCCTCGTCGGCTGCGGTGAGTCGCCGGCGCCCGACGGCGGCGCGGGGGCGATCGGCGCGGCCTGCGAGGGCTCGGACGGCTGCGCGGCCGGGCTCGCGTGCTTGAGCGACGCGCGCTTTCCGGACGGCTACTGCACGGTGCTCTGCCCCGACGGCGCCTGCCCGGCGGGCGCGAGCTGCGAGCCTGCGATCTCGCCGGCGGTCTGCTTGGCCGGCTGCGCGGGGTCCGATGAGTGCCGCGAGGGCTACCAGTGCTGGCGTGGCGCGTGCCGGCTCGCCTGCGCGAGCGACGGGGACTGCGCGCCCGGCACGTGCGGCGCCGACGGGCAGTGCGTGGATGCGATCGAGGTGGACGGCGGCATGGACCGGCTGCCGATCTTCGCGCCGTGCACGAGCGACGCCGCGTGCATGAGCGGCATCTGCCTCCCGGCGGCGCTCGGCGGGGTGTGCACGATCGCGTGCACCGACTCGCAGCGGTGCTTCGACGAGGGCGAGCTCGCGTGCAGCGCCGTCGTGCGGGGCGGCGAGGTCCGCACGATCTGTACGCCGCTGCCCGCCGCTCCCCGGCCGATGGGCGCGCCCTGCACCGCCGATGACCACTGCGAGGCGCGCGTCTGTCACGAGGGGCAGTGCACCGAGGTGTGCGATGACGATCTCGACTGCCGGCCCGGGCAGATCTGCACTGAGCTGCCGCGCGCTCCCGGCACCTACCGCGGCTGCGGCTACACGCCGCGAGCGGGCGCCATCGCGATCGAGGAGATCGATCTCGGCGAGCGGGTGCTCGGGGCAGCCACCGGCGGGAGGCTCGAGATCGCGACGCCGCCCGACGCGGTGAGCCTCACGCTGCAGGCCCGGCGCACGACGGGCGATCCCTTGCCGCTGAGCTTCGTCGAGGTGACGGATCCCTCGGGCCGGGTCCTCTTCGACGTGCGCGAGGTCTACGCGCTCGCGGATCCGCTCGAGCGCTGGCTGCCGCTCGACACCGGCGAGTCGATCACGATGACCATCCCGAACAGCACGCCCGATCGCTTCGCGTTCGTCCCGGGCTCGCATCGGTGGTCGGTCGGCGCGATCGCCGAGTCGGGCAGCGCGAGCGTCCGGCTCTCGGCGATCATCAAGCGCGCGGCGGGCCGCACCGTCTCGAGCGGCACGCTCGATCTCAACGTCCACCTCGTCGGCGTCGGCGTCACCGCGGCGCAGGCGCCAGGCCACGCGCGCCTCCAGACGGCGCTCTCCCGCCTCGAGACGATCCTCTCTCGCGAGGCCGCGATCGCGCTCGGCGACATCGACTACTTCGACGTCACCGGCGCCGACGCGACCCGCTACTCCGTCATCGACTCGACCGAGGGCGAGGACAGCGAGCTCGCGGGGCTCTTCCGCCTGAGCGCGCCGCGCGCCGGCCGGCGCCTCAACATCTACGTCGTCCGCTCGATGGACTCGAGCGCCGGCGGCTTCCAGTCGATCGGCGTGGCCGGCGGCATCCCCGGCCCGGTGGGCATGCACGGCACCCAGCACAGCGGCGTCGTCACCGCCTTCGACAGCGGCGTCGTGAGCGCCGAGATGGTCGGGCACGTCCTCGCGCACGAGATCGGCCACTACCTCGGGCTCTTCCACGCCACCGAGCGGATCCGCCCTTGCGGCGATGACGAGACCCCGGACGACGGCTGCCTCCCCTTCGGCGCCGGCGACACGCTCGCCGACACCCCGCGCGGCGACATGGCGAACCTGATGTACTGGAGCATCGTCGGCAGCGGCTCGAACCAGGACCTCAGCGCCGGTCAGGCCTTCGTGATCCGGCTGAACCCGCTCGTCGGGCCATGAGTTCCTGCCCTCCTCCGGGCCCTGCGCACCCGTTCCGTCACCCGAGCGGCACGAGCACCCCTCCGGCGATCAGGCGATCGATCTCGTCCTCGATCGACGTAGCGCAGCGAGTTGAAGTAGCCGAACCCGGCCGATCCGTACATGCCGTCGAGGCGACGATCTTCGGAGCCGCCCTTGGTGCCCATGCGGTTCGGCGTGGCGCCCTGACCGACCCAGAGGCCGATCTCGAAGGGCCACGTCCCGAGCCGCGCCTCGTCCTGTTGTCGCTCGAGCTCCATCGCGCAGATGAGCGTCGCGGCGCGGTCGAGCTGATCGAGGGTCAAGAGGCGCAGCGTGTACCGCATCAGCACGCCCACTCCGGCTCCCGCGAGCCCCGGCCGGCGCAGCCGACGAAGCGCCAGCGTGAACGCCGCGAGCCCGAGGTACGCCTCGGTCTTGCCGCCACCGGTCGGGAAGAAGAGCAGGTCCACCGTGCGCCGATCATCCTTCCCGAGCGGACCCTCGGGATCGACCACGCCCGACAGGTTCAAGAGAAGGAACGCGAGCTGGAAAGGCCGCCACGCCGGCGGCTCGAGCGCGTCCGGCCCGAGGCCCGTCTCCTGCGCGCCGCGTTGCCGTAGCGCGCGAGCCACGCACCGGTTGGCCAGGCGGAAGGCGTCGAGGGCGTCGGCATCTTCCAACGACCGGAGCCCCCGCTCCATCCGTGCGTGCGCTCGGGCCGCGCGCTCGAGCAGATCCTTGGCGGTCTTCTTCTGCTTGGCGTCCGCGATCGATCCGAGGGCGTCGCGCTGCTGGCCGACCCACGCCGCGTATCCCGAGAGCAGGGGCTCGAGCAGCAGCCGGAGCGCGGCGTGATCCGGGGCCGCCGCGTGCACCTCCATCCCGAGCTCGACACCGGGGAACTTGGCGGCGGTGACCTTCTCCACCTCGGCGCTCGGCATCCACTCGGTGCGCACCGCGCGGCAGACTCGGTCCACCACCGTGGCCGACACCGAGACGTTGTGGCCGACCGCGTGCTCGCCGAGATCGCGGTACTGCAGCGCCGAGACCCGCTCGTCCCACTCGTCGCGGAGCCGGCCGCTCTCGTCGTCGCCGCCGGCCGCGAGCAGATCGGGGCGCGCCAAGAACTGCGCCTCGGTCGTCAGCGTGAGCTCCGGCTGAAAGCAGTACGCCCGGTCCCGGAACGCGTCGCCCTCGGGCGTGCGGTGGTTCACGAGGAAGACCGAGAGCGAGCGCGCCCTTCGGTACTCCCGGTCGCGGCGGCACCGGATGCACGCGCCAGACGAGCCGCAGGCTCCCATGATCGGCGCGCCCGGTGCCGGGCAGCGGCAGCTCGCCGTGCCTCTTGGAGAGAACAATCTGCTCTTCCGTCGCGCCCGGCGTGCGCGTCCAGTGGACCTCGGCCCCGTGCCCGTCGTCATTCTCGGGCCGGTCGTAGTCACCCCACGCGATCCGCACCGACACGTGCTTCGCCTCGGCCGGCACGAGCACCGTCAGCCCCATCGACGAGGGGAACCAGGTGCGCCGGCCCGAGGGCGCGTCGACGGCCACGTCATCAACGCCGGCGGGGTGGGCCGGCGTCTCGTCGATCTCGGCCTGCGGCTCGGGGTCGATCCGCTCCTGCACCTCGGCCTCGTAGGGCACGAGGAAACCCGTCAGGTAGTAGCTCGACGGGCTGGTCGGCAGCACCTCGCGCGCCCGCGCCTCGTCCCCGGTCTGGGGGCCGATCAAGTCGAGCCGGAGCGCCCGCGTGATGGCGTCGCGCGCCTGCGCCGAGGTCGTTGCCGCTGTCTTCGTCACGTCGCTCCTCTCGCGGTTGAGCGGGTCGAGATGCGCGGGATGCCCGGCGTCTGACGGTACCCGACGATCATAGCGCATCGGTGTGGACTGCGGCGCGCGCCCGTCGGTCGTGATTCGCGCGATTTGTGTATTCTCGCGTCGACACGATGCACTACCGCGTTCCACATCGCGCCCAGCGAAGCCCAATGGGCTGTTGGTGGGGTTCGATCCGCATGCTCTCGGCCTACTACGATGTCGAGCGGAGCGAGCCGGAGCACTGGAACCCCCGCTTTCGGTCGCCCTCCAGTCCGATTCCAAGTCGCGAATACGCGGGGTGCGCCCCGGCGCCTTCCGGCTCCGGACGCATCGCGATGGAGGGCCACTACGCGAGCACGTGGAACGCCATCCCTCCCGAACGCTGGGAGGAGGATGGGATCCCAGCGACCTACTGGGGTCTGGAGGTGCTGAAGGATCTGATGCGCGGCAGGCTGGTGGACGCCTCGCACGGCTTTGCCGGGCCTCAGGACTGGACGATCGAGCGCTTCGAGGCGTACCTGCGGCGAGTCGGGCCGGTCTTGGTCACGCGCGCGCTGCCCGGCTTCTACGGCGGCGGGCGCCTCGGATTTCACATGGTCGTTGCGGCGGGTGTGCAGGACGGCGAGGTGCTCTTTCGCGATCCGGACCCGTCGCTGCGCGAGTGGCAGGGCATTCCGTTGGATCACTTCCGCCGCCAGTTCTCACGACTTCCGTTCTTGCGTTGGGTGTGCACGATCTCGACGCCGCGCGGCCTCGAGGAAGGCCATGTGGACTTCACGGCAGCGAGGGTGGCACCGTGACCCAGGGGACATGGCTGAGCTTCGATCTCAGCTGAAGCATCAGGCTGCCAGCGCGACAGGTGACATCGCCGCTCGCCAGCTCGAGGCACACCGTCCCTCCCCACCCCGCGAGCTGGCGGACCGGGCCCGGGAGGTCCCGCACCTGCTCGAGAGGCTCCCAGAGGTGCCGGCAGCTCAGCTCTCCCTCTTCGTGTACGAGACACATCCAGTCCGTGAGTCGAACGGCGCGCACCGGTGGCGAGAGACCAGGGGGTAGGGGGACGACCTGCGTGTGGGTTCGAATCGCGTTGCGCCGGTCCGGCGTGCCCGGCGCGATGGTGTGACCGCCGCGGCAGAGGAGCCGACCGTCGCCGCGGCTGACGCAGATCTCGAAGAGCCCGTGAAAGAGCATCGTCCCGCTCATTCCTTCGAGCACATGCGAGCGCGCGCCGTCCTGCCCGGTCCACTCTTCACACCATGGCCCCGCGCAGGTGAGCGCGCCCGAGCGGGTGAGCACGCATCCGCACTGAGGGTGGGGCGAGGCGATGGCGACCTCGGTCGGATGCCAGCTCTGCTCCTCGAAGCGGCGGAAGCACCGGCCATCCTCGTCGCAGAGCACGAAGCACCGAGCGCGGCCCTCCGCGTCGATCGCGCAGCTCTCTTCCCAGTCGACGGCGCCGGGGAGGGATCGCTCGATCAGCGGCAGGGCGAGGGGGCGCTCTCCGGGCTCGATCGCACCGTCTCCGACCCAGCACGTCAGGCGTCCGCCCCGGCGGAGCGCGCATCCGCGCGCGCCTCGGACGACGATCTCGAGCGCCTCGTCGATGCCCTCGATCCGGCGGGGCCGTGATCCGTACGCCGCGCCCCAGCACTCGACGCTCTCCTGCCGCACCCGACAGAACCCGCGCCAGCCGGCGGCGAGCGTCGTCCGCCACGGGGACATATCGGAGAGATCCATCGGCGGGAGCCGCCGAGCCTCCTCGAACGACAGCGACAGCATCGCCTTGCGCGCCGCGGGAGCGGGCGGCGGCGCGGCGGGCTCGCACGCGGCCAGCAGCATGATCCAGGTGAGGGTCGTCGCGCCGCGCATCGCTCCACCGTACGCCGCCTCTCTCGCTTCAGGCGAGGGCCAGTGGAAGCGACCTGATGCTCAGCCCGCGTCGGTGTCGGTCGGGCCGACGTCGGTGTCGGTGTCGGCCTCGACATCCGTGTCGTCGGTCTCGACCTCGGTCTCCTGCGCTTCCGGGATGCCCTTGCGGCGATGCTCGGTGGGGCGGACGTTGTCGGCGACCTTGTGCTCGCCGGCGATGCGGGCCAGGCCCTCCATCCAGCCTGCCGCCAGGGTGATGACGTTGGCCCAGTGCTCGCCCGCCTGGTCGCGCGCGATCATCGTCTGCTGCGCCTCTCGCTCCTCACGCTTGAGCGCGCTGAGCAGGCCGTTGACGCGCTTGACCTTGGCATCGAGCTCGTCGGCGAGGTCGTTGAGGTCGAGCTTCGCGCCGGCGAAGGAGCTCGCGGGCTTCTTCACCTTGCGCAGGAGCCGCACGGCCCCGGCGGCGACCTTGCTCACGAGGTCCGGGCGCTCCTCGAGGGGGCGATCGAGACCCACGCGCTTGACGAAGCGCGCGCCGAACGCGCCGGTGAGGATCGACTTCGTGCTCAGCATGCCGCTGCTGAGATCGAGCTTGGCGTCGTCGCGCTCCTCGCGCAGCGGATCGTCGTCTGCGAGCTCGTCGGCGTGGGCTTCCGAGGTGGCCTCGAGCTCGGCCTCGGCTTCATTCAGCAGCTCGAGGATGTCCTGCGTGACGGCGACGAGATCGAGGCGTCGTTTCTTCTTCCTCTTCTTGAAGAGGACCTCCGCCGCCTTCTCGGCGATCTGCTCGCCGCTGACCTGCATCACCGCGCGCACGCGCGCCGAGAAGGCCAGCTGGTTGGCCTGCGTCCTCCCGATCGGTTTCGCCATCGAACCCTCCCGCGCGGCAACCCTCCGCCGCAGCGAGGAGACTGTAGATCCGCGGTCGGCGCGGAGTCAAACCCCAATTCGTACGCGCGCCAAGAAAAAATGCCTCGGGCCGCCCGGGCCGCTCCCTCGGGGCCGAGAAGCCATCCCGGCGCGGGCCGGATCGCGTCCTCGGAACCGAGAAGCCGATCCGGCGCGGGCGGATCGCGTTCTCGGATCCGAGG
>JAEZBP010000963.1 GCA_023427125.1 Pseudomonadota bacterium
GGCTCAGCCTCGGGAGCCGGCGCGGCCTCGGGAGCCGGCGCGGCCTCGGGAGCTCCGGCCGGAGCCGCGTCCTCACCCTGCGGAGCGCCTTCCGGAGCGCCCTCGGGAGCGACCGGGGCCTCGGGAGCCGGCTGCTGAGCCTGCTGCACCGAGCGGGGCAGCTCGAGCGGCCGCTTCGTCCAGCCGCGCAGCGCGTCGAGGTTCATCGGACCCTCTCGCTTCGGGCGGATGCTGGCGTCGGCGAGCCGGCCCTGGCGGGCGCGGCGCGCCATCGCGTCGTCGATGGGGGTCGGGGCGGTCTCGAGCGCTTGCTGCCACCCGATCTCGACGAAGTCGGCCTCGGTCGGCGCGAAGGCGATGCGCAGCCGCACCTCGCCCGACGGCATCCCCGAGAGCGCCTCGAGCGCGCTCGAGACGCACTCGCGGAGGGCTTGGTCCTCGGGGCCTCCCTCGAGCTGGGCGCGGACCAGGCCGTTCTCGTTTCGGACGCGGGCGTCGAAGCTGCCGCTCAGCCCAGGCGCGTCGGCGAGCCGCGCGGCCACGCAGTCGGAGAGCCCCGTCTGGCCTTGGAGCGCGCGCTCGGCAGCCCGGCGCGGCTCCGCCGGCGCGCCGACGACGGTCACGTCCACGAAGCCCTGCGCGAGGCCCTGCTCGACGGCGGAGATGTGCATCCGATCGAAGTAGGCGTCGAAGGCCGGCTTGAGGCCGAGCAGCGTGACCACCGCGAGGGCGGTGTAGAGAGCGATCAGGCGGTTGCGCGGGGGCGTGTTGTCCATGGCGTCCTCCTCACGCGTTCTCGAACTTGAGCGCGCGGGCCAGGCGGGGGTCTCCCATCGGCACGAGCGGGAAGCGGGTCATCTGCCAGAGGACCACGCTCAGGTAGATGCCGCCCACCGCGAGCAGCGAGGCGACGTCCATCCAGTGCACGCGCATCGACGTCTGCACCAGATCGGTCTGCGCAGCGTAGGGCATGATCAGCCAGTACACCTGCACGACGTGCATCACACAGAGCCACACGCAGGCGAACGCGAGGATCGCGAGCCGTCGCTTGGTGTTGCGCGAGATCAGCAGGAAGAACGGCACACCGAAGCCCGCGAGGATCAGGGCCACGCTGACCACCTTGAAGCCGCCGCCGCCCCACCAGCGCAGGTGGTAGTACGTCGCCTCCTCCGGGATGCCCGCGTACCAGATCAGCATGAACTGCGAGAAGCTGATGTACGCCCAGAACACGACGAAGCCGAAGAGGAGCTTACCGAGATCGTGGTAGTGCTCGACGTTCACGGCCTCGCCGATCAGCCCGGCGCGGCGGATGCCGAGCGTCACCAGGATCACGGTGACGTGCCCGATGACCGCGCTGACCGAGAAGTACTGCACCCCGAAGATCGTCGAGTACCAGCTCGGCTCGAGCGACATCATCCAGTCGAAGGCCGCGAAGGTCAGCGTGAAGCCGAAGACGAAGGTCGCCGCGGGGGCGAGCTTCTGCGCCTTCTTCGTCAGCGCGATCCCCTTCTCCTTGTCCTGCCGCGTCGACCAGCCCACGAACGCGTAGGCGAGCAGGATCCAGGCGATGAAGTAGATCGCCGCGCGGATCAGGAAGAACACCGCCTTCCCGCCGAGGTGGAACCACGCCAGCTTCTGGCCGATGATGTGCTCGTGCTCGGCGTGCTGCGGGGTGTGCGCGTGCTCGCCGCCATGACCGGCCGCGTGCTCGCCGCCTTCGCCGTGCGCGAGGGCCGCCTGCTCGACCGGGTTCATGTCCGAGAGGTGCGGGACATCCTGCGCGCGGGCCGCCGTGCCGAGGCCGAGCGCGCTCTGATCGGCGTGCTCCGCCTCCTCGTGGTGCATCTCCATGTGCATCCACGGGTAGATGTGCTCGAGGTTGAGCGCGATCGGGATGAAGAGGATCGCGAAGACCGGCAGCCCGCTGAGCATCATCTCGGCGGTGCGCCGCGAGGTGACGCCCCAGCCCGCGCCGGTCAGGTGCTGGCCGAGGACGAAGAAGAGGCCGCCCAGACCGACCGCGAGGAAGGTCATGAAGGCGAAGAGCCACGAGAACGCGAAGCGCCCCGGGTCGCTGACCATCCCGAAGAGCGCCGCCGCGAGGCCCACCAGGCCGATCACGGCGGTGAGCTTCCACGCGCTCGCCCACGGCGAGTCGGGAGGGATGCGGTAGGTCGGCTGCTTGACCGGCTCGTCCTTCGCCTTGCTCATCGCTCGGTCTCCGTGCGCATCGCGGTGCGCTCATTCACGCCCGTGAGCTGCAGCGCCCTCACGTAGCCCACGATCGCCCAGCGGTCCGCGACCGGGATCTGCGCCCCGTACGCGGGCATGTTGCGGATGCCGTTCGCGATGGTCGCGTAGAGCTGACCGTCCGGCATCTGGCGGATGGCGTCGTCATGGAAGGTCGGCGGGGTGATGGCCGGGACGCGTGAGACGCGCGGCACCAGGCCCTGCCCGTCGCCGAGCCCGCCGTGGCAGGGCGTGCAGTAGATGCCGTAGCGCTCCTGCCCGCGGGCGAGGAGCGCCTCCATGCCGCCGGCCTCCTGCACGATGGGCTCGGGGATCGTCGCGACGTACTGGCCGTCGTCGCCGACACCGCTCGAGATCGTCGGGTCCACCTGCATCTCGCGGGCGACGGTGTTCGGCACCTGCGGCCGCATCGTCCGGCCGTCGTCGAAGTAGGTGCTGCGCGACTGAGCGTCGTAGCGCTGCACCTCGTGCATGTTGCGGATCGGGACGATCTGCGGCTCGGGCGAGGTCTGGCCCTGGCAGCCCGCCAGCACGAGCGTGGCGCCGATCAAGAGCTTGCGCATCACGCGGACTCCTCCTGGATGAGCTCGATGTGCGCGGGGTGCGTGCCCTCGAGCAGCTCGCGGGTCTCTTCGAGGTCGAACTTGGTGTCCGAGGCCTCGACCGAGATGAAGAAGCGGTCGTCCGAGCCGCGCTCGAAGCGGTCCGAGTAGAACACCGGGTGATGGTGCTTCGGCAGCTGGTTGATCCCGAACATCCCGAAGACCGCGCCGAACGCGCTGAGCAGGATGGTCAGCTCGAACATCACGGGGATCATCGAGGGGAGCGAGTAGCCCGGCTTGCCGCCGATGATGATCGGGTAGTCGACCCCGTTCGTCCACCACATCAGGAGGAACGCGCTCAGGCAGCCGGTCAGGCCCATCACCAGCACGATCCAGCCCACCGAGGAGTCGCGCAGACCCATCGCCCGATCCATCCCGTGCACCGGGAAGGGGGTGTGGACGTCCCACTTCTCATAGCCGGCGTCACGCACCTTCTCGGCCGCGTGCATCACGTCCGCCGTGGTCTCGTACTCCGCCAGATAGAGGAGCGGGCGGGACTCGCCCGGCTCGGCCTCGTGCGTCGTCGTTGCTTCCGCCATGACGTTCAGTCCTCACCCTTGAGCAGGCCGGGCTCGGCCACGTGCGGCACCGAAGATCCTCGCGAGCCGCCCTCGCTGAGGGCGTGCCCGCCCTCGTGGTGCGGATCCGCTTCGGGGGTCACCATCTTCACCTCGGCGATGGCGATCATCGGCAGCCAGCGCAGGAAGAGCAGGAAGAGGGTGAAGAAGAGCCCCAGCGAGCCCGCGAAGGTCAAGATGTCGAAGAGCGTCGGGCTGAAGTAGCCCCACGAGCTCGGCAGGTAGTCGCGGTGGAGCGACTGCACGATGATGACGAAGCGCTCGAACCACATCCCGATGTTCACGAAGATCGAGACGACGAACGTGAACGGAATGTTGGTGCGCAGCTTCTTGAACCAGAAGGACTGCGGGATGATCACGTTGCAGGTGATCATCGACCAGTACGCCCACCAGTAGTCGCCGGTCGCGCGGTTGATGAAGATGAAGCGCTCGTACTCGTTGCCCGAGTACCACGCGATGAAGAACTCCATCGCGTACGCGTAGCCGACCAGGCTGCCGGTCGTGAGGATGATCTTGTTCATCAGCTCGATGTGCTTGAGCCGCACGAGGTCGTGCAGGCCGTACACCGTCCGAGCGATGAGCAGGAGCGTCATCACCATCGCGAAGCCGCTGAAGACGGCGCCGGCGACGAAGTAGGGCGGGAAGATCGTCGTGTGCCAGCCGGGCTCGACGCTGGTCGCGAAGTCGAACGAGACGACCGAGTGCACCGAGAGCACGAGCGGGGTGCTGAGCGCCGCGAGGATCAGGTACGCGCGCTCGTAGTTGCTCCAGTGGCGGTTGCTGCTGCGCCAGCCGAGCGCGAGGAAGCCATAGATCCAGCGGCGGAGCTTCTGCTTGGCCCGATCGCGGAGGGTGGCGAAGTCCGGGACGAGGCCGACGTACCAGAAGAGCAGCGACACCGTGAAGTACGTGCTCACCGCGAACACGTCCCACAGCAGCGGGCTCTTGAAGTTCGGCCACATGTTCATCTGGTTCGGGATCGGCAGCGGGTAGTAGATGAACCAAGGTCTACCCGTGTGGATCGTCGGGAACATGAGCGCGCAGATGACCGCGAAGATCGTCATCGCCTCCGAGAAGCGGTTGATCGCGGTGCGCCAGTACTGCCGGAAGATGTAGAGGACCGCCGAGATCAGCGTGCCGGCGTGGCCGATGCCGATCCACCAGACGAAGTTGGTGATGTCCCACGCCCAACCGACGGGGCTGTTGTTGCCCCAGACGCCGATCCCGGTCCAGACCAGGTAGCCGAGCGTCGCGCCCAAGATGGCGGTGAAGGTCGTGCTGAGACCGAAGAGGATCCACCAGCCACGGGGCGCCTTTCGCTCCGTGACGCCGGCGATGATGTCGGTGATCTGACCGAAGGTGGTCCCCTTCGAGACCAAGTCCCCTTCGCCGATCGCTTCGATGGGCTCGTTGTAGGCCATCAGACGATCTCCGGGTTCGGGTTCCGGATCTTCCCGAGGAAGGTGGTGCGGGGCTGCGTGCCGATGGAGGCGAGCAGCTTGTACTGGCGGTCCGTGTGCGCGAGCTGGTGGACCACCGACTCCCTGTCGTTGAGATCACCGAAGGCGATCGCCTCGCTCGGGCACGCCTGCGCGCACGCCGGCGTGACCTCCTCGGCGCGGATGCGGCGCTCGCTCACCACGGGCTCGCCGGCCCGCTGCGCCCGCCCCGCCTCGACGTCCGCGGCGGTCGCCGGGACCACCCGCGTCTCGTTGCGCGCCCGGATCCGCGCCGCCTGGATGCGCTGCACGCAGAACGTGCATTTCTCCATGACGCCCTTGCCGCGGACAGTGACGTCCGGGTTGAGCTGCCAGTTCAGCGGCTCCGAGAACGCGTACTGCGGCCGATTGGGCTCGCCGTACCCGAACCAGTTGAAGTAGCGGACCTTGTACGGGCAGTTGTTCGAGCAGTACCGCGTGCCCACGCAGCGGTTGTACACCTGCACGTTGAGGCCGTCCGGCGCCTGGTACGTGGCGAACACCGGACAGACCGGCTCGCAGGGCGCGTTGCCGCAATGCTGGCACAGCATCGGGACGAAGCGCGCCTCGAAATCCTCGGTGAAGTGGCCGTCGTCGGCGCCCTCGTAGTAGCGCTCGAGGCGGATCCAGTTCATCTCGCGACTGCGCGTGATGTTGAAGCCGGGCTTCTTCACCGCGTACACGGTGCCGTTCTGCCAGGC
>JAEZBP010001068.1 GCA_023427125.1 Pseudomonadota bacterium
GTTCCTCGACAACGCGGCGGGCTTCGTCCTGCGCCGCCCGCGCATCGGCCTGATGGACAGCCGCCTCGCCCACGTCCAGCGCTTCCGCCGCTCGACCCTCGCCGCGGTGCGCGCGCTCGCCGTCGAGCGCCTCCAAGCGCGCATGGCGGCCGATCCCCTCGCGCCGGCGCTCGACGCCCGCCAGGTCGCGAACCTCGAGGCCCGCCGCGCGCACCTGCTCGCCCACGTCGACGCCCTCGTCGCGCAGCACGGCGAAGAGGCGGTGTACGCGTGGTGATCGACCGACGGGTGAGATCGACCGACGGGTGAGCGAGCGCACGATGGCCGAAGAGAGACCTCCCTTACGCTCTGCGCGTTCGGGAGGTCGCCTTCATGGCTCGTCGCGTGGCTCGTCTCTTCGGTTTCACGTTCGCAGTCCTGCTCAGCGCGTGCTCGGTCGGAGGCGAGCGGCCCGACGCAGGGCCGGGCGTGGACGCCGGCTGCGAGACGGGCATCCACTGCGACGGCGACACGGTGTTCACGTGCTCGGGCGGCGTGCGGACCGACGTCCAGACCTGCAGCGGCGGGCTGACCTGCGCCGAGAGCCTCGGCTGCGTCGCGTGCCGGCCCGGCTTCTACGTCTGCGAGGGCGCGAACCTCTCGGTCTGCCGCGCGGACGGCTCGGGCTACGACGTCGAGCAGACCTGTGGCGCCGATCAGGTCTGCTCGGCCGGCGGCCGGGTCGGCATGTGCAGCAGCGCGTGCGCGGCGGCGATCGTCAATCGCTCGAACCTCGGCTGCGAGTACTGGGCGGTCGACCTCGACAACGCCGAGTCGAGCGTCGGCTTCTTCGGCATCCGGGACACCGGCTACAGCGAGCAGTTCGCGGTCGCGATCGCCAACCCCGCCGAGGTCGCGGTGCAGGTGACCGTCTTCGCGAACGACGCGCCGCTCGGCTCGCCGGCCGCCGAGCGCCAGGTCTTCCAGGGCATCGTGAACCCCCGCGGCGTCCTCGAGATCCCCCTGCCCCGCCGCGAGGTCGACGGCCCGCCCTCGGCCGCGTCGAACCCCGACATCCGCGGCAGCTGGCTGAGCAGCCACGCCTATCGGATCGTCAGCAACTACCCGATCGTCGTCTATCAGTTCAACCCGATCGTCCAGTCGTACTCGAACGACGCCTCGCTGCTCATCCCGACGAGCGGCCTCGACATGCACTACCGGGTGATCGGCTGGCCGACCGCCAACCCGATCGAGCCCTTCGGCAACATCGACGGCATCCCCGACCGCTCGTACGTGACCATCGTCGGCGCGCACGACGGCACCACCGTGAGCGTCACGCTCGGCGGGCCGATCATCGGCGACAACTTCGGCGCGGGCATCACGGCGGCCGCCGCGGGCGACGTCGTCACCTTCACCTTGAACCGCTACGACGTGCTCAACCTGGAGAGCGACGGCGCCCCCGGCGACATGACCGGCACGGTCGTCGTCTCGAGCCAGCCGGTCGCCGTCTTCAGCGGCGGCGAGCGCGGCATCGCCCCCTACAACACCGACGGCGTGCCGGCCCCGCCGAGCGGCGCCCCCGACGACTGGTGCTGCACCGAGCACCTCGAGGAGCAGGTCTTCCCGACGAGCGCGTGGGGCCGCGACTTCGTCATCACCCGGAGCCCCCAGCGCGGCACCTCGTGGCCCGAGCCGGACATCTACCGGATCATGGCCGATCGGGTCCCGACGACGGTCACCACGAACCTCCCCGGCGCCAACGCCTCGTTCACCCTCGCGCCCGGCGAGTGGCGCGAGCTCTACTCGCAGGAGAGCTTCATCCTGCGGGCCGACGCGCCGGTGAGCATCCAGCAGATCACCGTGAGCCAGGGCTGGGTCGACAACCCCAAGCCCGGCCACGGCGGCGACCCGGACATGCTGCTCTTCCCGCCCTACCAGCAGTACCGCGACAACTACGTCTTCCTGACCCCGACCACCTTCAGCGCCGATTACGTCGTCGTGAGCGCGCCGGTCGGCACCGAGGTCCTGCTCGACGGCCGCGACATCAACGGCGACGAGTTCGATCCGCTCTGCAACTACGAGATGGCGGGCGAGCTCGAGGGCACGATCTACCAGGCGATCACCTGCCCGGTAGAAGACGGCGCCCACACCATCGACGCCTCGCTGCCGGTCGGCATCATGGTCTACGGCTACTACAACGTCGGCTCCTACGGCTACGTCGGCGGCTCCGACCTCGAGCAGATCAACCCGCTCATCTGAGTTGGCTCCGCCCGCGTTCCTCGCGTCGCGCGTCTTCGTGCGGCGTGGCGCGCCAGAGCCGACATACGTAGAGTAGACGTATGCCCAGGATGACGGTCTACCTCCCGGACGACCTCTACGAGCTCGTCAAGGAGCGCGGCATGCCCGTCTCCGAGCTCTTGCAGGCCGCCATCCGGCGAGAGGTCGAGCTCGAAGCGAAGCGCGCCGCCGCCGATGAGCTGGTCCGTGAGCTCGCCCTCGAACATGGGGAGCCCTCCGCGGCGGACGTCGCGTGGGCGGAAGCGCTCGTCAACCGGGGCGCGCGGCGAGCGGGCTGAGTGTGCGGTGGATCTTCGACTCGGGGGCGGTGACCGCCCTCGCCAAGCGACCGCGGCGCATGGCCGCGCTCGCGGCCGCCTTGCGACGCGAGGGCTCGTGGCCGGCGATCGTTCCGACAGTCGTGCTCACCGAGTGCCTCACCGGACATCCGGGCCGTGACGCGCTGGTCAACCGCTTGCTCAAGACCTGCCTCGTCCCCGACACGCTCCCCGAAGCGCTCGTTCGCCGTGCCGCCGCGCTGCGGATGGCCGCTCGCCGCGGCTCCGCGGTCGACGCGATCGTCGTCGCGCTCGCCGAGCCGAGCGGGATCGTGCTGACCTCCGACATGGAGGACCTCACGGCGCTCGCCGCGTACGCGGCGGATGTCGAGGTGAAAGCGTCTGAGCAT
>JAEZBP010001120.1 GCA_023427125.1 Pseudomonadota bacterium
CCTCGTGACGGTGAGCGACCACGGCATGAACGCGTCGACCTTCGCGGCGCGCGTGGTGACCTCGACGGGCTCGGACGCGGTGAGCGCGATCGTCGCGGCGGTTTGTGCGCTCAAGGGACCGCTGCACGGCGGCGCGCCGGGCCCGGTGCTCGACATGCTCGACGCGGTGGGGAGCGCGGCCAACGCCGAGCGGTGGATCCGCGGTGAGCTCGCGGCGGGGCGGCGCATCATGGGCATGGGCCATCGCATCTACCGGGTGCGCGATCCGCGGGCGGCGGTGCTCGAGGGCGCGATCGAGCGGCTCTCGGCGTCCTCGTCGAGCGAGCGGCTCGCGCTCGCGCGCGCCGTCGAGCGGGCTGCGGAGCGCGTGCTCGCCGAGCGCCACCCCGAGCGGGCGCTGCGAGCGAACGTCGAGTTCTACACGGCGGTGCTGCTCGAGGCGGTCGGGCTCGATCGCGCCCAGCTCTCGCCCACCTTTGCCGCGGGCCGGGTGGCCGGCTGGTGGGCGCACGTGCTCGAGCAGCGGGCGACGGGCCGGCTCATCCGCCCGAGGTCCCGCTACATCGGTCCCTGAGCCAGCCAATCAGCCCAGCTCGACCTGGACGGTCTCGATCAGGCGGGAGAGCGCGTGCTTCGCGCCGTCGGTGGTGGCGTGCTTCACGATCGCGTAGCCCTCTCCCTCGTAGCTCTCCGCGCGCGGCTGGCCCGGGCTCGGGAAGCGCGCCTCCACCAGGCTCGCGCCGGCCTCCTCGAGCGCCTGCTCGACGCCGTGCACCGCGCGCACCCGCGTGCCCCGGCCCTGGCCGCGAAAGAACGCCGCGCCGACCGCCCACTTGCGCTCGAGCGGCGCGAAGCGATCGAAGGTCACCAGCTCGGCCCACGCCCGGATCATGTCGGTCTCGTGGGCGAGGCCCATGAGCGGCATGATGTGCACGCCCGGCGGTCGCGCGCCGACCTCGTTGACGAGCATGCGCTCCCCGGCGAGGAACCACTCCATGTGCGTCAGCGCGGTGCCGATGCCGAGCGCCCGGAGCGCCGCGCCGTTGATCGGGTGGAAGCGCGTGAAGGTCGGATCGTCCGCTTCGCGCGGGAGCAGCACGCAGTACTGGATCCACGGCGTCTCGAGCACCTCGAGCGGGCCGGGGAAGTAGCGCGTCCCCGAGCGCCAGACCGGCTCGCCATGGATCGTGACGGTCTCACAGGTGTGCTCGCGCGCCCGCACGAACTCCTCGGCCTGGAGCGGCCGATCGGGCGCCGGCTCGAAGCCGAGCCGAGGCAGGGCGGCGAGCTCTTCGTCGCTCGAGACGCGCTGGGTGCCGCGCGCGCCGAGGCCGGCCGGCGGCTTCACGACGATCGGGAAGCCGACCTCGCGCGCGAACGCGCGGAGCTCGTCGCGCGAGCGCGCCAGGGTGCTCTTCGCCACCGGCACGCCGGCCTCGCGCAGCACCTCCTTCATGCGGTCCTTGTCCCGGAAGCGCCGCGCGGTCTCGCTCCACATCCCCTCGATGCCGAGCCGCTCGCGCACGATGCCCATCGGCAGCTGGAGCTGCTCGAGCGCGCCGGTCAGCCGATCCACCTTGCCGATGGCCTTCTGGATCGCGCGCACGGCGACGAGGAGCTGCTGGGCGTCGAGGCCGTCGCTCACCCGGTAGTGTCCCGCGATGCGCTCGCGTAGATGCAGCGGCAGCTTCTGCTCGACGTCCTGGCTGACCACGCTGACCTCGGCCTCGGTCAGCGAGGCGAACGCCTCGAGGTAGCGGAGCGTGTTCTCGAGGAAGCGCGGCGCGACGAGGACGACGTGGGTCAAGGTGCTCGCCACAGTACGACGCCTCGCTCGACGTGCGCTACGCTCGCGCGCTCAGGAGGACGGGATGGACGAGCGCATCGAGAGCTTCGAGGACTTCTGGCCTTATTACCTGTCGGAGCACCGGAGCGAGGTGTCGCGGCGGCTGCACTTCGTGGGGACCACCGGGTTCCTCGCGTCGATCGCGGGCAGCGCGGTGCTCAACCCGATCACGTTCCCGCTCGCGTTGGCGGGCTTCGGCGCGATCTTCGCGGACGCGCTGCGGCGCGGCGAGTCGGAGAAGCCCTCGTTCGCCCACGTCGCCGGGATGGTCGCGCTGCCGGCCTTGGCCTCGCCGATCGTCTTCCCCGCGGGCGTGGTGTTCGCGTACGGCTGCGCCTGGATCGGCCACTTCGGCGTCGAGAAGAACCGGCCGGCGACGTTCAAGTACCCGATCTGGTCGCTCGCCGGCGACTTCCGGATGTGGAGCCACATGGTGCGGGGCAAGCTGTGGAAGGGCGATCCCCTCGAGGAGCTCGGCCTCGAGGACGCCGGCGATCGCGCGAACGGCCACGCCGCCACGGTCTGACCTAAGAGGCCCTCGCAGGAGCGCCGCTTCCCCGCTCGGCTGGATTCGGGGGATGAGGCCGCGCCGCTCGGGAAATCACAGGTCGTCGCAGAGTCACGGGTAGCGCCGACTGGGCGGAGAGGTCGCGTCGCTCGGCCTGGGCGCGCGAAGGCGCGCGCCAGCTAGCACAGCGGCTCGACAACGTGCCGCTCCGGCCCAAGATTCGGCCGAGCCTCGAGCTACCCCGTCGAGGAAACCGTCCCCGAACCGCCGGTCTCGAGGTCCCCACATCACGCCCGCCGGAGCGGCACTTCGCCACTCCGCCGGGCGCCCCTCGTCGACATGCAGCGCATCTTGTCGTCTCCCTTCGGCTCGCTCGGCCTCCGAGCGGGCGCGTTGTTCACGGTCGCCGTGCTCGCCGTCGCGGCGAACCTGCGGGCGCCCGTCACCGTGCTGCCTCCGCTGATCCCTCAGCTCGAGGCGCAGCTCGGCCTCTCCGGCGTCAGCGCCGGGCTGATCACGATGCTGCCGGTGCTGTGCATGGGCCTGCTCGCGCCGGTGGGGCAGCGCCTCGGTCATCGCTTCGGGAATCATCGCGCGATCACGCTGGCGATGGTCCTCTTGGTGGCCGGGATGCTTCTGCGTGCCGGCGGCGGGCTCTCGGTGCTCTACCTCGGCACGCTCTTGGTCGGGGCCGGGATCGCGATCGCCGGTGCGCTCTTGCCCGCGGTCGTGAAGGAGCGCTTCGCCTCGCGCGCCGGGCTGATGACCGGCGTGTACATGGGCGGGATGTCGCTGAGCGCCGCGCTCGGCGCGCTGCTCGCGGTGCCCATCGCGAGCTGGCTCGGCTCGTGGCAGCTCTCGATCGCCGTGTGGGCGCTGCCCGCGCTGCTCTCGTTGCTCGTCTGGGAGGGCGCCCGCGCGCCTTCGGCGGATCACGCGAAGCCGGCCCCTCGCGGGGCGCTGCCTTGGAAGCACCCGACCTCGTGGGTGATCCTGGGCTACCTGGCTCTGCAGTCGACGCAGTTCTACACGAACGCGGCGTGGATCCCGGCCACCTACGAGGCGCGCGGCTGGTCCGACGCCGACGCGGGCGTCCTGCTCACGGTCTTCGCCGCCACCCAGGGCCTGACCGGCGTGCTCGTTCCGTCTCTGGCCGATCGGGTCCGCGACAACCGCTGGCTCCTGGCGCCGTGCGCGCTCTTCGCCGCGGCTGGCATCGGCGGCGTCGCGCTCGCCCCCGCCGCGCTGCCCTACGTCTGGATGACGCTGATCGGCTTCGGCCTCGGCGGCGGCTTCGGCATGGGGCTCGTGTACCTCGTCGCCTACGCGCACGATGGCGCCGCCTCGGCGCGCCTGACCGCGGTGGCG
>JAEZBP010001139.1 GCA_023427125.1 Pseudomonadota bacterium
CCAACGACGCCGCGGCGGCGCGCGCGGCGTGGGCGCGACTGGTCGCGCTGCTGCTCGACAAGAAGCCCGCGATCGGGGCGGTGCTCCAGCACGGGGCGCCCATCGAGGTCACGGCGGCGCGCGTGATGCTCGCCTTCCCCAAGGGATCCTTCTTCGGGCGACAAGCCGAGACCCCCGAGGCGCAGCGCGCCATCGCGGAGACGGCGGCGGGCATCCTGGGCGGGCGGCCCGCGGTCGAGATCGTCTACTCCGACGAGGTGGTCGCCGCGGCCAAGACCCTCGCGCAGGAGCAGACCGAGCGGCGCGACGCGCGCATCTCGGCGACCCGCGCGAAGGCCCTCGAGCACCCGCTGGTCCACGAGATCGCGGTCCACTTCAACGTGCCGCGCGAGCGGATGACCGTGCGCGTCGAATCGGAGTAGCGTGCGCCTGAGGGCCCGCTCCGAAACAACTCACGCATTTCGGACGCCGATCCATCCCCGCTCGCTGCGTTGCTCCTCCCTCACATACGTGCGTATCTTCGGTCGTCGCGCCTTGCGAGCGGGGCACCTCGACGCCCGAAATGCGCGAGTTATCTCTCCGCGGGCCCTAAGGAACGACGATGACCAAGAAGAAAAAGAGCAGCGCCTTCCGAGGCGGCATGGGTGAGCTGATGCGCCAGGCGAGCCGCCTGCAGCGCAAGATCGAGCTGCGCAAGCAGGAGCTCAAGGCCGAGACCGTCGAGATCGCGAGCAGCGACGAGAAGATCAAGGTCGTCGCCAACGGCGGCCGCGAGCTCGTGCGCGTCTCCATCGACCCCGAGCTCTTCAAGCAGGAAGAGCACTCGATGGTCGAGGACATGATCGTCGCGACCTGCAACCAGGCGCTCACCAAGGCCTCGGAGATGGTCGAGGCCGAGCTCGAGAAGGTCACCGGGGGCCTCAAGATCCCCGGCGTCGCGTGAGCGAGAGCGATCCGATCCGAGACCTCGTGCGCCTCCTCGCGCGCCTGCCGGGCGTCGGGGAGCGCACCGCGACCCGGCTCGCCCACCACATCCTCGCCGGCGAGGCCGACTACGCCGGCGCTCTCGGCGAGGCCGTCGCGCACATCCACGCGCGCGTGCAGCGCTGCGAGCGCTGCGCGAACTTCTGCGCCGGCCCGGTGTGCCGCATCTGCAGCGACCCGCGCCGCGACGACGCGGTGCTCTGCGTCGTCGCGCGCGTGCCCGACCTCGACGCGCTCGAGAAGAGCGGGAGCTTCCGCGGCCGCTACCACGTGCTGCACGGCCTGCTCGCCCCGCTCGACGGCATAGGCCCCGACGATCTCCCGCTCGACAGGCTCGCGCTGCGGGTCCGCGAGGGCGCGATCCGGGAGGTCGTGGCGGCCACGCCGCTGAGCGTCGAGGGCGAGGCCACCGCGCTCTACCTCGCCGAGGTGCTGCGCCCGCTCGGCGTGAAGATCTCACGCATCGCGAGCGGCATCCCGCACGGCGGCGAGCTCGAGTACACCGACCAGGTCACGGTCGGCCGCGCCTTCGACGGTCGCCGCGAGCTCTGAGTTGCTTGGCGCGCTTCGCGAGCGCGCGGGCCGAGCTACGCGGCCCTTCCAGTCGGCGCTTCCCATCCCCGGCGTCCAGTCAGCCGGAACCGCTCCGCTCGGCGTTCCCGAGGGCCGCTATTCTGCCGCAGCTTGCTCGCTGCACGTCGAGCGATGACCGTCGGTATGCGCCTCGCTCCCGGCGAGCCTCCCGCAACGCAAGCCGACCTGGGTTACTCTCGGCGCGTGACGAGCTTCGCGCGGACCACCCTCCGAGGCGCCGTCCGGCATGGGCCGGAGGCCGCGCTCGCAGCCGCGGTCGTGCTCGTGGTCGGGATGATGATCGTGCCGCTGCCGACGTGGCTGCTCGATCTCCTGATCGCGACGAACCTCTCGCTCTCGGTGCTCCTGCTCGTCGTCTCGCTCTTCGTGAGGAACGCGCTCTCGTTCGGCGCGTTCCCGACGATCCTCCTCGTCACCACGCTCTTCCGCCTCGCGCTGAACGTGAGCTCGACCCGGCTCGTCCTCCTGCAAGCCGATGCCGGCGAGGTGATCCGCGCGTTCGGCGAGATCGTCGTGCGCGGCGACTACGTCGTCGGCGCCGTGGTCTTCGTGGTCCTCACGATCGTGCAGCTCGTCGTGGTCGCCCGCGGCAGCGAGCGCGTCGCGGAGGTCGGCGCCCGCTTCACGCTCGACGCCATGCCCGGCAAGCAGCTCGCGATCGACGGCGATCTCCGCGCGGGCATCCTCGACGCCGAGAGCGCCGCCGCGCGACGGCGCACGCTCGAGCGCGAGGGCCAGCTCTACGGCGCGATGGACGGCGCGATGAAGTTCGTGAAGGGCGACGCGATCGCCTCGATCGTGATCATCGTCGTGAACATCGTCGGCGGGCTCGCGATCGGCGTCCTCTCGCGCGACATGGACGTCGGGCGCGCGCTAGAAGTGTACGGGCTCCTGACGATCGGCGACGGGCTCGTCACGCAGATCCCCTCGCTGCTCGTCAGCACCGCGGCGGGGATGGTCGTGACGCGCGTGGCCTCCGAGCACGAGGGCGGGACGCTCGGACGCGACGTCGGCGCGCAGGTCTTCGGCGACTGGCGCGCCCTCGCCGTCGCGGCCGTCCTCGGCGCCGTGCTCGCGCTCGCGCCCGGGCTGCCGCTCCTGCCCTTCGCGATCATCGCGCTCCTCTTCGGTGCCACGGCGCTCGCGCTCTATCGGCGGAGGCCGGCCGACGAGGTGCGCATCGCCGACGACGATCCACGCGGGCCGCTCGAGCTCCGGGTGGGCGCGCGCCTCGCCGGGGCGCTCGCCGATCCCCGCTTCGGCGATGGTCTGCAGCGGATCGGGCGGGCTCTCTACGAGCGCTTTGGCGTGCGCCTCCCGGCGCTCCGCCCGGTGCGCGACGCGACCCTCGACGCGGACAGCTACACGATCGTGCTCTCGGCGGTGCCGGCCGATCGGGGCCGGTGCCCCGCCGATCGCGTCTTCGTGGAGGGATCGCCCGATCCGCTCCGCGCGCTCGACCCCAGCGTCGTCCTCGACGGCGCGGGCGGGTGGATCGATCGCGCGATCGCCGCGAGCCGTGAGGTGCGGGCGCCCGCCGAGGTGGTGGTCGCGCGGCTCGAGCAGGCGGTGAGCCAGCGGCCCGAGGCGCTGGTCGGGATCCAAGAGACCCAGGCCGAGCTCGATCGGCTGGCGCGGGAGGCGCCCGCCCTCGTGCGGACCGTGGTCCCCGAGCGGGTCTCGCTACCGCGGCTCGCGGCCATCCTCCGGGCGCTCCTCGCCGAGCGCGTGAGCGTGCGGCCTCTGCGCGAGATCCTCGAGGCGCTCTCGATCGATCCGATGCCGGAGCGCGACCCGCCGCTGCTCGAGCTGCTCCGGGCCCGGCTCGCACGGCAGATCACCCACGGGCTCGTGTCCGAGGACGGCGCGCTCGCGGTCTTCGCCCTCGACCCGATGATCGAGGACGCCCTCCGCGACGGGCTCGACGCGGACGGACACGCCGCCATCGACCCGGCGCTCGCCCGCGACGTGACGGATGCGGTGCGAAAGGCGATCGAGGGCCCCGGGGTGGTGGTGACCCAGCCCGACGTGCGGCCGGCGCTCCGCGTGATGCTCGCCCCCGAGCTCCCGGACGTCGCGGTCCTCAGCTACCGCGAGCTCGACCCGAGGGTCCAGATCCGCCGCCTGGGCGTCGTGGTGCCATGAGGACCGTGAACGACCGGCGGATCGCGCGGAGGTCGGTGTGAACCGGCGATTACGTGGAGCGGCTCGATGGAGGTCCGGTCCGCGGTCTCACCGTCGATCCGAGCGGTTTTTGGGCCTGTGCGACGATCGGCCGAGCGCGCGATCCTTTGGCACCAGGCTTGCTCAACGGCGAGTGGGCTGTAACCCGAGGGATGCCATGACGAACCGAGCGCTGACCATCTTCTCTCTCCCCGCAGTGTTCGTTGCGCTGCTGATCGCGGCGCCCGCCGCTGCGCAGACGACCCAGTGCCAGCCGGGCGATCTCTTCTGCGCCGAGCTGCGGATCGGGCCTGGCAGCGCCGGCGTCCGCATCGGCGGCGAGCCTGCGCCGCTGCCGCCTCCGCCTCCGCCGGTGATCGTGCAGCCGGTTCCGCAGCCGCCGACGGTGATCGTCCAGCCGGCGCCCCCGCCGCCCCCGCCGGTCCAGCCGCCCGTCGTGTACGTGCAGCCGGCTCCCCCGCCGCCGCCTCCGCAGCAGGTGTACGTGCAGCCGATGCCGCAGCGCGTCTACGTCCAGCGGGCCCAGCCGCGTGACCGCTTCCCCTACTCGTCGACCGGCCTCCACCTCCACCTCGATGGCCTCTTCGGAGACAACCTGGCGATGGGCGGCGGCGGCGCAGCGTTCCGCATCCGGCCGATCCCGCACATCGGCATCGACCTCGGCGCCGGGCTCTACGGCGGGAGCGACTACAACGGCATGGAGCGCTTCGAGGTCCCCGTCACCGCCGACGTGCTCTTCTTCTTCAACCCGGAGCACCGCTTCCAGTTCTACGCCCTGCTCGGCGTCGGAGCATCGTTCGGCCACGCGGAGGGCTGGAACCGCTTCACCCGCGACTGGGACAACCGCGACTACGCCCACATCGGCGGTGAGCTCGGCCTCGGCATCGAGTGGCGCATCAGCCGGGTGTTCGCGCTGAACCTGGACGTCCGCGGCTTCATCCGCGAGCGGGTGGACGGAGACGACCGGCCCGAGTTCGAGGAGCAGCTCTTCGACGGCACCTGGCGGAGCACCGACACCTCCGGCGGCGTCCGCGGCCGGGTGGGCATGACCTTCTACTTCGCCGACTGAGTTGGCTGTGCGCGCGCTTCGCGAGCGCGCGGGCCGAGCTACGCGGCACCGACCAGCTGGCGCTTCCCATCCCCGGTGTCCAGTCAGGCGGACCCGCTCGGCGTTCCCAGAGCGACAGAGGGCTCGGCGCAAGCCGGGCCCTCTGTTTTTCTGGCTTCTCGCCACGAGCCACCCTCGGTGTTGTAGGATGTGGCCCGGATGCGCCCGAGCCCTGAACGGCTGAGCGAGATCGATCGCGAGCTCGACGCGCTCGGCAAGAGCGAGGAAGAGCTCTGCGCCGTCGTGGAGAGGGCGCGCGCATGGATGCGCTCGGCGAGCGATCTCGACGGGGAGCTCGCGTCGCTCGCCGAGGGAGCGCGAGAGGCCGTGGCGCGCGCTGCCTCCGCCGCCAGGGCGAGCGTGCGCGACGAGGCGGCGGAGCCGTCCACGTCGGTCATGCGTGCCGCGCCGCCGAGCGAGCCGCCGCGATCGCAGGACATCGCCGGCCTGAGCGTCGATGAGCTCTTCGCGGACGCGGAGCCCTCGGCCGCAGCCCCGGGCGTGAACGCCGGGCTGGCCGACCTCTTCGATGACGAGCCCCTCGTGATCCCGGAGGCGCCCGTCGAGAGCGGCCTCGCGGATCTCTTCGAGGAAGCGAGCCCCTTCGACCCCGTCGACGCGCAGCGCTTCGACGACGAGGTGCGCGCCGCCGAGCTCGGGTCGCTCGAAGATCTCGAGCCCCCGAGGCCGATGCCGCTGAGCGCGCACCCGCCGGCCGTCGACCTCTCGCCCTTCGGCGACGAGGACGACGAGGTCACCTCGAGCTTCTCGGTCGCGCACATCGAGCGGCTCGAAGCCGAGGCCTTCGCCGAGAGCGCCGCCCCCGAGCCCTCGGGCGACTTCGAGCTCCTGGTCGACGAGGACGTGCTCGAGCTCGACGACGGTGACCTCGAGTAGCTCGCGGGAGCCTACGGCTGCCGGTAGACGAGGCCGACGGCGTCGGCGAGCTTCTCCGGATCGCTGCCCCCCGCCTGCGCGAAGTCCGGGCGGCCTCCGCCTCCGCCGCCGACCACCTGCGCGGCCTCGCGGATCAGGTTGCCGGCGTGGAAGCGCGAGGTGAGCTCCTTGCTCACGCTGCACGCGAGGATCGCCTTGTCGCCCGCCTTCGCGCCGAGCAGCACCACCGCCGGGGAGAGCTTGTCCTTGAGCTGATCCGCGAGCTCGCGGAGCCCCTTCGGGTCGGCGAGCTCGCCGACGGTGCCGAGGAAGGTCACGTCGCCGATCTTCTGGGCGTCGGCGGTGATGTCGCGGCTCGAGCCGGCGACGAGCTTCTTCTGCAGGGCCTCGATCTCGCGGGTCAGCTCCTTCTGCCGCTCGAGCAGCTTCTGCACCTTCTCGGTGAGCTCGCCGCGCCGCGCCTTCACGAGCGCGCCGGCCTCGCCGAGCTCGCGCTCGAGCTCGCGCACGTACGCGATCGCGCCCGCGCCGGTCTGCGCCTCGATGCGGCGCACGCCGGCCGCGACGCCCGTCTCGCTCCGGATCTTGAACGAGCCGATGTCGCCGGTGCGCGAGGCATGGGTGCCGCCGCAGAGCTCGATCGAGTCGGGGGTCATCGTCAGCATGCGGACCACGCTGCCGTACTTCTCCTCGAAGATGCCGATCGCGCCGCGCCGCTTCGCCTCGTCCATCGAGAGGACCTCGGTCTCGATCGGCGCGTTGAGGAGGATCTTCTCGTTCACGAGATCCTCGATGC
>JAEZBP010001159.1 GCA_023427125.1 Pseudomonadota bacterium
GTGCTTCCGCTCATGGCCGCACCCTATAGCAGCTCGGCGGGCACGCCGGCTGCACGCCTCGATCGAAGGAGACCCCGCATCGCGCAGCGATGCCGTCATCGACAGGGATCATCCCCTCGCTTGACTACGACAGAGGCTCGCCCGCGGCCCCTGTCGCCAACGCAGGAGACCAGGCATCGCGCAGCGATGCCGTCGGTCGACAGGGACCCATCGCACCGCGATGGGATCGAGCGCGAAGGCGCACCGCGCCGAGCGCTCGGGCTTGGGAGGGGCTGGCCCACAGCCCCTCCAACCAACACAGAGAGGAGGCCGCGATGGCCGAGCTGTCGGTGAGGACGAGCGAGGGGAACGTCGAGCGGATCGACACGGCGGCCGTCGACCGCCTCGGCGAGCAGCTCCGTGGCGAGGTGCTCCTCCCGGGGCAGGCCGGCTACGACGGCGCCCGCGCGATCTGGAACGGGATGATCGATCGGCGGCCGGCGCTGATCGCGCGCTGCCGCGGCCCGGCGGACGTGCTGCGCAGCGTGGCGTTCGCGCGGGAGCGCGGCCTCTTGCTCTCCGTGAAAGGCGGGGGCCACAACATCGCGGGCAAGGCGGTGTGCGACGGCGGGCTGATGATCGATCTGTCGCCGATGACCGGCGTGCGCGTCGATCCCTGCGCCCGGCGGGCGTGGGTCGAGCCGGGCTGCCTCCTCGCCGACGTCGATCACGAGACGCAGGCCTTCGGGCTCGCGACGCCGCTCGGGATCAATTCGACCACCGGGCTCGCGGGGCTGGTGCTCGGGGGCGGGTTCGGCTGGCTCAGCCGCATGTTCGGGCTCACCGCCGACAACCTGAGGAGCGCGCAGGTGGTCAGCGCGGGCTCGGAGCTCGTGAACGCCAGCGAGGGCGAGAACGCGGACCTCTTCTGGGCGCTGCGCGGCGGCGGCGGCAACTTCGGTGTGGTCACCAGCTTCGAGCTCGATCTCCACCCGCTCGGCCCCGAGGTGGTCGCGGGGCTCATGGCCTATCCCTTCGACGACTCCACGGCAGATCGGCTCGCTCACTATCGCGATCTGGCCGCGCGGGTCCCGGAGGAGCTCACGATCTGGGTGGTGATCCGGAAGGCCCCGCCGCTGCCCTTCATCCCGGCGCGGCTCCACGGTCGCGAGGTGTTGCTGGTCGCGGTCATCTACGGAGGTGACGTCGACGAGGGCGAGGCGCTCGCCGACGACGTGCGCGCCGCGCTCGGACAGCCGGTCGGCCAGCACGTGATCCCTCACCCCTACACGGCGTGGCAGAAGACCTTCGACCCGCTGCTCGGACCGGGCGCGCGCAACTACTGGAAGTCGCACAACTTCACCGCGATCACCGACGCCGCGATCACCGACATCATCGACTTCGGCGGGCGGCTGCCGACCGATCAGACGGAGATCTTCTTCGGCCAGCTCGGCGGCGCGGCGAGCCGCCCGGCACCCGACGCGATCGCCTACCCGCACCGCGACGCGGCGTTCGTCATGAACGTCCACACCCGCTGGGAGTCGCCGGCGGACGACCAGCGCGCCGTCGGGTGGGCGCGCGACTTCCACGCGAAGATGGCCGAGCACGCGACGGGCGGCGTCTACGTGAACTTCATCCCGGAGGGCGACGAGGCGCGCCGCGCGGCGTTCGGCCCGAACTACGATCGCCTCGTCGACGTGAAGACGCGCTGGGATCCCGACAACCTGTTCCGCATGAACCAGAACATCCCCCCGCGTTAGCTGGCTGGAGGGACTGGTCCAGCTCCTCCCCCAGACAGGCGCGGGCCGGAGGCTGGACGCAGAGCGGAGATCCCGCGCTCCATGCCGATACCAAGCGAACACGGTCGACGCACTGCGCGGCAAGCCGAGCCCAAGGCGGGAACGGGTATTGCGTTGCGTCCAACGACAAAGTCGCCATCCAAGACCTGATGGCTCGCGGCGAAAGTTGCCATCCATGGCACGCAGCCCCCTGGGTGCATATCATTCAATCCGCAGCGAACAGCCCCGACGCCGATTCGTTCCTCCAGACCGTCGGCCGCGTCACCTGGACCCCGATCGTCAGACAGGGCTGACTCCGTGGCCGAAGCGCGAACGCTCCGTGAGCCGCAGGCTGTATATTCGAGATAGCCTGGCATGATGACGCGCACGCTCTGGCCCGTCCTGCTCGCGGCAGCCATCACCGGATGCACCGATTGCGGCGCTCCACCCGAGCCCGACTACGAGTGGGATGACCCGCTGGGTCGGGGGACTCCGTGGCTCGTGCCGGACGTCGTCGACATCGCAGGTCGGGTCGTGAGCCCGGCCGGCGAGCCGCTTGGCGCGATGAGGATCGAGCTCGTCTACCCTGGCGACCCCCACTGGGGCGAGACTCTCGCCTTCACCAGCTTCACCGACGACGACGGACGCTTCGTCTTTGAGGGCGTCTGCGGCCGCTGCTTTGCGCTCGTCGTGAGGGGGAGCGGGGGGGCGCTGACGTACCGAGAGCCGCTCCCGCTCGGAGAGGACTTCACAGTGGTGTATGCGCCGACGCGCAGGGTGCCCGTCCGGGTCCACTGCGCCGTCGCGCCGACCATGGAGCTCAAGAGCTGGCCTTGGGAGTCCCCCAGCCTCCGCGCCGACTGGCTCCCCGACCGGGGCACGGTCGCGTCCGTCCGGTTGCCCGCGGTCGCCGAGGGCGCGGAGCTCTCCGGCGACTCCCTCAGCTTGGTCCTGCCCGGTTGGTCGACCACCGTGCCCAGGGTCGACGCGGACGCCCGGCACTTCGGCGCGATGGTGCCGCTGCCCGAGGGCGATCTGCGTGTGACCGTGCTCAGCCCGTGCGGCTCTGTCAGTCGCGTCGTTCGCGTGCCCGGCGACCCGATCGAGCTCCGACTTCCTACCGAGGACCACGCGCGCATCACCCTCTCTCGCGCGGCCGCGGCGATGGGAGCGCCGCTGCGAGTCAGAGTCGTCTTCGAGGGAGAGCAGCTCGAGCTCGAGGGTGACGAGCTGGGCGCCTTCGGACGCGTCGAGCTGGTGGCCGACCGGCTCGCGGCCGGCGACTACACGATCGCGGGTGACGGCTGGCAGTGCCCCGTCACGCTTCGCCCGCGAACCCACGCTCGGGTCGCACTGAGCCGCCAGGGCTGTGAGGTCGAAGAGGAGCCGCTGTAGGTCCGGCCTGCGCCTGCGCGGGCGTGGTCCGGAGCTCGTCGCGGCCGAGCTCGCGAAGCAGCGTCGGGAGCTGCCCCGAGGCGGCCGCCACCTGAGCTCCGCCACCCCCGCCGATTCGCGGCTGTAAGTCGTTGAGATCACATGGCCGCTTTCCCGGTCCGGCAAGAGCCTCGGGGAAGATCCGTCCCAGGTGCTCGGAAGACTGTCGAGTCGTCCGGGGGGAAGATCCGATCCCCTCTGTGTCAACGTCGCGTGAGACAGGCTCCCCTGGAAATCTCTGTTCCGATGGGCGGAGACTGGTGTCCCCGACGTGCCCAAGCCATCCCCGGTTCCTGGTCGTGAGAGCTCCCCCGAGGCCGAGCGCCACCAGGGCGAACGCGGCGTGAGCGGAGCTTCGGTCGAGACTGGGGCCCTCGCAGCCTCCGCCCGAGCCGGGCACCTCGGACGGATCCGGCTCGGACGGATCCCGCCGCCCCGCGAAGGGGCCCTCGCAGCTCCCGCCCGAGCCGAGCACCTCGGACCGATCCCGCGAGAACCTGCGCCCGAGCGTCGCCGCGCGCTTCGGGGTCGAGCCCTTCGAGCGCGTGGTCGACTTCCTCGTCGCGCGGATCGCAGCCGCGCGAAGAGCCGCTGAGCGGTCAGCGCCGGCGCGCCGGCTCGGAGGGCCGCTCGAGCCGCTCGGCGAGCTGCTCGAGCGCGGGCATGAGCCGGGCGCGCGCAGCGATGAACGCCGAGCGCGAGGGGGCGAGCCAGAACACGAGAACGATGGCGCTGAGCACGAGACCGACGTGCCACGGCGCGAGCGAGAGGATGAGGGCCACGAGGAGCGCCACGATCCCGAGCGCCCACGCGAGCGCGGCGGGGTGGTAGTCGAGGCGCACGACGAGGGTGTCTTGCTCGCGCACGATCGCGATGCGCGCCACGCCCGCGAAGCCACGGCCGTTCGCACTTCGGACACGTGCCCACCCGACGCGGGTGGCGGAGGGAGGCGTGATCTCGACCGAGCCTTGCTCGAAGGGAGCCGGCCACTCGAGCCGGGCCGGATCGAGCGCGGCGCCATCGCTACGATAGGTGCTCGAGTGGGAGGGCGAGCGGAGCCGGCCGCGCGCCTCGTCGCTCAGGCGCAAGGGCCGCCGCGCGATCGGGACGAGCGCGCCGCGCGCCAGCCACCACGGCCTCCGTCGGAGGAGCGCCTGCTCGATCATCAAGAGGCCGGTGACGAAGGCGAGGACGCCGAAGACGAGCTTGGACACCTCGCAAGTGTGGTTCGGACCCGGACGAGTCTCCAACCGACCGAGATTGCGCCGACCTCTACCGGCTCCCCGGACTGACCTCAGGCCGCGTTGCCGCGCGGTACGCCTCGCGCGCGGCCGCTGCGATCTTGTGCGAAACCGCAGCCGAGCACCTCGGACGGATCCCGCGTGGACGGATCCCGCGTCTGAGCCCACGCCGGGTCGGGCTGGCTCTTGGCTCGATCGCGCGGGCCCGCGTCGCGACCCGGCACAGGACTGTGCGCCCGGTTCACGGGTGCGCCTGCGGCGCTCGGCAGCAGCGCATGGCACGCGGCCTGCGGAGGCGCGCCCGCATGAGACATCAGGTATGGCTCTTCACCGCGTGCGCGCTCCTCGGCTGCGAACCGGCCGACTCCACCATCGACTACGAGGCGCCGATCGACGACGAGCGTCCGACCGCGTCGTTGAGCCAGGACGAGATCGGAGCGCTCTGCGAGAGCGTGCGGGCCGTCGAGCTCGAGCACGCCGAACGGCTCGCCGAGCTGACGTGCAAGTCGTTCGCGGCGTTCGCGCTCTCTTCGGAGCAGTGCCTCGAGGTGCACGCGGAGTGTATGGCGATCCATCCGCTCGAGCTGACGTGCGAGAGCGCGCGGGTGGCGCCCACCGAGCAGCCGCTCTGCAACGAGATGACGGTCGGGCAGGTCGAGGCCGGCATGGAGGGGTACTTCAATGCCGAGATCCCCGAGTCGATCGAGGAGATCTGCGCGCTCGACGCCGGAGAGCGCGCGCTGATCGGAGACCTCGGCCGCCTCGGCGTGAGCGAGGCGGACAGCGACGGCTACAACTGCGCGGTCAACTCGACGCTCACGCCGGTCGGGCACGCCGATCCCGAGACGTGCTGGGAGTTGTCGTTCGGCACGGTGTGCCTGTAGGCGCTCCCCGCGTCGCGGGTGAAGACGACCGGCAGGAAGATCGGTCCCCGGAAGAGCCGTCCCAGGTGCTCGGAAGTCTGTCGGGCGGCGAGCCATCCGGGGTGTCGCGCAGGCGGCGGCCACCACCCCGGGCTCCGTCACCTCCGCCGATTCGCGAGCCGAGCACCTCGGACGGA